>JAYTBK010000127.1:0-4882 GCA_043737035.1 Bacteroidota bacterium
AAAAACATTTATAAAATAGTATAAAATAATGCCGACGACCGACAAACCAAAAGCAATAACCAACAATTCATTCAGGCCTGTTTCGGCAAAGTAAGGAAAATACATATAACAAAAATAGCATCGCACTGCCATTCTAATAGATGTATATTTGCAACTATTAAACAAAGAAATTAACAATGCTAAAAGGAATTGAAGCCGTAATTTTTGATATGGACGGGGTTATCATCGATTCTGAACCTTTGTGGCGGCGTGTAATGATCAAACATTTTGCCGAAGCCGGAATTCCTTTTACTGAAGACCATTGCAGGATTACCACGGGTTTAAGGTTTAAAGAAGTGGTTGCTTATTGGTTTGCCAAACACAATATAACACATATTACTGTGACTCAATTTGATGCAAATGTTATAGCAGCACTTGTATCAACGATTTTGAAAGAAGGAAGAGCAATGGCCGGAGTAATTGAAGCACTTAAAAAACTTAAAGCGAAAGGATTTAAGCTTGCGGTAGGAACTTCGTCGGATATTGTTTTGATGGACGCCGTATTAGATGCTTTGGAAATACGAAGTTATTTTAGCGAACTTTGTTCGGCTCAGAATTTAAAATATGGGAAGCCACACCCAGAAGTTTTTTTACGCTGCGCAGATATTTTAGATGTTAATCCTCATAATTGTTTGGTTATTGAAGATTCCGTAAATGGAATTATTGCTGCAAAAGCTGCAAAAATGAAAGTGCTTGCAATACCCGACGCTGAAAACAGAAACAATCCTAAATTTTGCTTAGCTGATTTTCAATTAGGCTCTTTAATTGATTTTCTTGTTTGAAAAAAAGCTTAACTCATGCAATTTCTCAGATAAGTATTAAAGGGTAGCATGGCTTTAAATATTTTGGCGGTGTAAACATCAAAATTTTTATCCAATACCTGCACATCAGTCAAGTCGTGAACCATAATAAAACTTTTGTGTTGCAGGAGGTAGATGTTCGGGTGATCTTTGTCGTAGCCTTTAGGGGCTGTTTTTAATTTATCTTCCTCGGATAGAGTTTTAAAATATGTTTTGAAAGTTTTTGAATTTAAAATTTTATGAATTGACTCGCTATCATAGTCAATTTCCTGGCGTATGGACGCGAGCACAGCCGGTAACGGACGCCAACACCCTCCCGCTAAAAAACTTTTTCCGGGTTCAATATGAATATAACAACCCGGAATTTCTGATTTTTTTCCACCCGGAGCAATGCTTGCGCCCATATTAATTTTGTACGGAGATTTGTCTTTACTAAAACGCACATCTTTATTAATCCGAAACATGCAATTTTTTGGTTCAAGTCCAGCTAAAAGTTTATCGTCAATAATAACTTTATTCAATGTATTTTTTATGAGTAGCTCAAATTCAGTTTTTGAAATGGTATATAATTCACGATTTTCATCAAACCATTCTTTGCAATTATTTTTATTGAGTTGTTTTAAAAATTTTAAAGTTGTGTGCATTCTGTTTCTAGTTATAACGTTTGTAAATTTACAAATTTAAAGAAATTGAAGGTTGTATTTCCATCGTCGAAATAATCATATTAAACTTGTTTAGGAATAAATGTTACTAAAATCCATTATATTTTATTGGCATAATAGGTATATTTAAAAAAGATTTTTTAAAATGCAAAAAACAACAATTCCTTATATAAATCGCGAAATTAGCTGGCTTTCATTCAACGATCGCGTTTTGCAGGAGGCTTCCGATGTTACAGTTCCTCTAATTGAAAGGCTTAAATTTTTAGGTATTTTTAGTAATAACCGCGATGAATTTTATCGTGTTCGGGTAGCCACTATTAACAGGCTTTCTAAACTAGGAAAAAAAGCTATTTCTGTTTATGGCGATGATCCCAAAGAACTGTTACAAAAATTGCAACGCAAAGTTATTGAACAACAAAATCGTTTTGAAGTCACTTATCAGCAAGTTTTGACGCAACTTGCAAAAGAAAATGTTTTTGTGATTAATGAAAAACATTTGAGCCACGCGCAACAACTATTCGTTAAAGATTATTTTCATGATGAAATTGTGTCAACTTTATTCCCGATAATGGTTGATGAAAATAAAGTTTTTCCTTACATGAAGGATAAATCGGGTTATTTGTTTGTGCGATTGATCGCTAACAATCCAAAAAATAAAAACAAGTACGCCCTAATTGAGATTCCTTCTAAAACCACTTCACGCTTTGTAATACTTCCGCAGGAAAAAAATAAGAAGTATATTATTCTTTTAGATGATGTGATAAGATTTAATGCCAACGAAATGTTTTCTGTTTTTGGATACACAGTTACCGAAACAATAAATATAAAATTAACGCGCGATGCTGAGTTAGACATTGATCAGGATGTTAGTAAAAGCATGCTTGAAAAAATTTCGAAGAGTGTTAAAGACCGAAAAAAGGGATTACCAGTGCGTTTTGTTTTTGATAGCACAATGAGCCGTGAGATGCTTGGATTTATTATGAAAAAATTAGGTATGGATAGAAAAGATAACGCCATACCTGGCGGTAGGTACCATAATTTTAAAGACTTTATAAGGTTTCCAAATATTGGCGAACAAAAATTAGTTTACAACCACCCACCAGCTTTACTACATAAATACCTTACTAACATACAAACAAGTATTTTAGAAGTGATAAGGCAAAAGGATATTTTACTGCACTATCCCTATCATACTTTCGATCATATCATCACACTGTTGCGTGAAGCATCAATTGATCCAACTGTTGATTCAATTAAAATAACTTTTTACAGGGTTGCCGACTCTTCAAAAATCGCAAATGCTTTAATTAACGCTATTAAAAACGGAAAAAAGGTTACGGTGTTGGTTGAATTGCAGGCACGCTTTGATGAGGAAAACAATATTTATTGGGCCAATAAATTGCAGGAAGAAGGTGCTACAGTTATTTATGGCGTACCCGGGTTAAAAGTACACAGTAAATTATTTTTAATTACAACACGTGTAAATGGCAGGGAAATAAAATATGCGCACATTGGTACGGGTAATTTTAACGAAAAAACGGCACGCATTTATACTGATTTTAGTTTGCTTACTGCCGACAAAAATATTACCGAAGAAATAACCAGTGTATTTGATTTTTACACCAATAATTTTAAAACGGGAGTTTATAAGCATCTTGCTGTAGCGCCGTTTTTTATGCGTCATACGTTTGTTAATCTCATTAATGTTGAAATCGAAAATGCAAAGGCTGGTAAAACAGCATACATGATTTTAAAAATGAATAGTTTAGTTGATAAAGATATGATCACTAAACTTTATGAAGCGTCGCAGGCTGGTGTAAATATAACGTTAATTGTGCGTGGTATTTGCTCTTTGGTTACCGAAATTCCCGGATTTAGTGATAATATTAAAGCTTATAGCATAGTTGATAAATACCTTGAGCATGCTCGGGTTTTTATTTTCGGAAATAACGGCGACGAAAAAATTTACATTACGTCTGCCGATTGGATGAGTCGTAACCTCGACAGTCGTAGCGAGGTGGCTGTGCCAATTTACAGCAGCGAAATAAAAAAACAAATAACAGATATCATAAACATACAATTATCTGGCAATACAAAAGTGAGGATACTAGACAGGCTTCAACAAAATTTTTACATCAAGGCAAAACCGGGGCAGAAAAAAGTTAGGGTGCAAGATGAGATTTATGATTACCTTAAAAATGAAAACCAAAAATATCTTACACCTTTTAAAGCAACTAAAAATAAAAAGCCTTTATGATTTTTGCAGCTGTTGATATTGGTAGCAATGCAATGCGTTTGCTATTTTGCCGAGCTTACGAAGTAAACGGGAAACCGCATTTTAGTAAAGAAGAATTAATTCGTTTACCAATACGGTTAGGGGAAGATGTTTTTTTAAACGGTAAAATATCACAACTTAAAGCGGAAAAACTCGTTACCGCTATGCGCGGATTTAAAGAGCTCATTAAAGTTTACGAAGTAGATGCGTACCGTGCAGTTGCGACCAGTGCAATGCGCGACGCTACCAATGGGCTAGAAGTGATTGAACGTATAAAAAAGGAAGCTGGCTTAACGGTTGAAATTATTGATGGAAAAGTGGAAGCACAATTGGTATTCTCTAATCATATTGAAGAAGCTCTAAACCCTAAACACGCATATTTATATATTGATGTTGGTGGCGGTAGCACTGAGCTAACGCTTTATTACAATCATAAAGTTATTGCAACAAAATCTTTTAATATTGGTACAGTGCGCATGTTGTTAAATAAGGTAGAGAAAGAGGAGTGGGAAATAATGAAAGATTGGATAAAAACCAACACTTTAGGTATACGGCCGTTAAACGCAATTGGGTCGGGCGGAAATATTAATAAGATATTTAAGATGACTAAAAAAGATAATAAAAGTTTGACTTATGGTAAGCTTAAAAACATTAATGATATGCTTAATTCTTACACATACACCGAACGCGTTGAAGTTTTAGGATTAAAGCCGGACAGAGCAGATGTAATAGTTCACGCTTCTAAAATTTTTATAACGATTATGAAAACCGCGGATATAGAAAATATTTTTGTTCCACAAATTGGTTTATCTGATGGCATTGTGCATGATCTTTATGATAAAGCAAAAGCAGCAAAATAATCTGGCTTAAAAGTATATCGTATAAAAGTGAATGATGTTATGCGAAATATGAATTTGGTGTTAACCAATCTTGAAGAATATATTTTGAAGCAGTATGTATTGAAATCCTGACGTTAATTTTACTAGTTAATAATAATACTGTCGTAGTTTAAAATCACTCCTTCCTTGGGACACCCTCCAGAGGCGGTGAATAGAAAAAGTGCTACGAAAAAGCTAACCTGTAAAAATACATGGTATTTATTTCTC
>JAYTBK010000128.1:0-11447 GCA_043737035.1 Bacteroidota bacterium
CTGCTCCAAATGGCCCAACCGAATTTGATGACGTAACCAATTCACGAACTGCAAAATAATATACTTTACCGGGACAAAGATCTGTATATGGAACAAAAATATTATTGTAAGGTTCTAATACGCAATTATCTACCCAACCAGAGGCAGCAGTGTAATTTGTGATGTTTAACAAGGAACTGTAAAACGGAAATGCATTGTATGTAACTCCCGGGCCTATCCAATTTTGTAAATGGGTTTTGGCGCAGGCAGGGGGGGAAACGTTAGTAAAGCTAGTTGGGTTGCAAGATACTTTGGCCTGCATCCAGTAAGGACCTGGAGGGCCACACGTGTTAGGATCGGATGAGCCTGCAATGTTTACACCAGTAACGCCGATGGTATATGTAAGATTTATTAACGGGAGACCGTGAGTTGCAAGTAAGCGATTACCAAAAAGAATTATCAGGATAAAGAGCGCAGAAATTTTCATTAAGAGAAATTTTATATAAAAGTATAGCTAACGTTAAATAATAGCTAATTCTTTAATAATTGAAATTGCCCTTTTGCTCATTTGGACTTATACGCGCAGTTTTTGTATCAGTTTAGTTGTAGAAAAATTTTCTATTAACGGCACTGTACAAACTTTTCCGCCTTTTGCGGTAACAATATCATACCCTACAATATTCGTGACTTTATAATCACTTCCCTTTACCAAAATATCGGGCTGAATTAATTTAATAAGTTCATAGGGAGTTTCTTCATCAAAAAGAATAATGGCATCCACACATTCGAGAGCGCTCAATATTAAAGCCCTTGTTTTCTCATCATTAATCGGCCTTTCAGGTGATTTATTTTGTCGCTTTACCGACGAATCTGTATTTAAACCAATTATTAATTTATCGCCAAAATCGCGAGCGTGGCAAAGATATTCTACGTGCCCGCGGTGTAAAATATCGAAACAACCGTTTGTAAAAACTATTTTAGCGTTGGTGCTTTTTATTTCATCAACAAAAGCTTGGAAGTTTTCATTGCCAAGTAATTTACTATAAAGCTTATTGTGGAACGACATTTACATTGTGTTTTTTATTAATTAATGGTAGTGCTATCAGGCTAATTAAACCCAAAACAACAATTAATATAAACTGAGAAGTCCAACACATCCATGGAAATGCAAAAGCAGTAATCTCATCTATATTATAAGTATAAATTAACAGGCCTGTTATAATTGCGGGATAAACTCCTAAGCCACCGGGAGTAAAAATGACGCCGAAGGTGCCAAATAGCAATAAAGCCAAGCACTCCGACTGGCCAAGCCCTCTGGTGCCTTCAAAGGCAAACAATGCGGCATATAACGAATAGAAATATGCAGCCCAAATGCACAGGCTTAAAAAAACAAACTGAATTTTTTTTTCAATATCTTTTACTGAGCTTAATCCTTTTATAAATCCCCTAATAATATTTCCAATTTTGCCTTTTAATAAGCCGGCCATTTTTTTTCGGGCTAACCACAAAACCAGAAAAAATAACATAATAGATGCAGCAATACTAACTAAGATAAGCGGATTCGATGTGGCGTTATTTAATTTAAGGATTAACGGACCGAATATGTATTGTGTAGCTAATTTTTTTAACTGAGAAAATTGTGCGAAGAGCGTAAGTACAAATACAATAATGAGCAGTACAAAATCAATAATACGCTCGGTAATTACTGTACCTAACGCAACTTCAAACGGAACCTTATCATACTTTGTAACGAGGGTACAACGCGTTATTTCGCCCATGCGGGGCAGCCCATAATTTGCAAAATAGCTTATGAGCACTGCACAAAGTGCATTTAACGGTTTAACCGTGTATCCTAAGGGTTGTAACAAATATTTCCATCGGAAAGCTCGCAAAACGTGGCTAAATAGCGCAATGAGTATGGAAATGCTAATCCAAAAATAATTTGCGTTTTTAAACGAATTAAATATTTTATCCTTTTCGGTCCATACCGATTTAAATGAAAGCCAAACTAACAGAATACCAACGCCCAGTAAAACTACGAACTGAAGAATGGATTTTGTGCGTTTGTTCACGGCTGTTTTAAACGGTTATTTGCTGTATCAGGAAAAACTACCCAGGGCTTAAAGTTTTTTGCAGCTTCAAATTCCATATCAGCGTAGGATAATATAATTATCACATCGCCAAGACTTACCTTTTTAGCTGCCGGACCATTTAAACAAATAACTCCGCTATTTCTATCACCTTTTATAACGTAAGTAATAAAGCGTTCCCCGTTATTTTTATTGAGAATGTGTACTTGTTCGTTCTCAATAAAATTTGCGGCATCCATTAGATCTTCGTCAATGGTTACACTGCCTATATAATCTAATTCTGCCTGTGTAACCGTTACACAATGCAATTTAGATTTCATTACCTGAATTTGCATTCTCATTAATTAAATATCCAATAATATACCAGCACAAAATGCACACGCAAATGTACAAAATAGTATGCGTAAAATTTTCGGGTTATATCTGCAATTATGCGGATCTAAAAATTATCCTAGCAGATCCAAGACCGTAACAATCAATAATTGCCTTAAATAAATTATTTTGGCCTTGCAAACATACCGTAAATATGGTATTTTTGTACACCGTTTAGATTTAATCTAAATAAGAATAAACTCTAAGTAATTAACATTTAAATACTTAAACATGATAACAGTAAGCAATACGGCAAAAGAACATGCTATAAATTTAATAAGGGAAGAAAATAAACCAACAGATACGTTTATTCGTGTAGGTGTTGATGGCGGGGGTTGCTCTGGACTAATGTACAATTTGGTTTTTGACAACATACTAAAAGAAGGCGATCAATTGTTTGAAGATAATGGCGTAAAAGTGGTAGTTGACCGTAAAAGTTTTTTGTATTTAGTAGGAACCGAATTGGATTACAGCGGAGGACTCAATGGAAAAGGTTTTATTTTTAAAAATCCAAATGCCACACGGTCGTGTGGGTGTGGTGAAAGTTTTAGTGTGTAAAAATGGCGAAAATTATTGTACATAATAACGTTTCGGTTGAACAAATAAATGAGCAGAGGCTATTTAGTGATTTTGAATTAAACTACTCTCAACGAATAGCTAAAGCATTTAACCTGATAAAATTATCTGCTTTGTTTTCAAAAAAATACTGCTGTTTTCAAAAAACAAATCATTATTAAAGGTGCCTGATGGATTTGTTTGAAGAGGAGATCATTTTTTAAAAATATGACCCAGCAAAAAATGACGACACGGATAATAATAAAATTTTATAACAGCACTAACCAATTATGGCATTGAAGGCGCGGACTTGTATACCGACTTGCCTATTTATAGAAGGGTACTCAGAAATAATGCTAGACAATGGAGTGAGGATTGATTTGATGAGCGACCTGAAGTTTTTAAAAAAAGAAAATTATGATGAATGTTATTTAATAGCGAACAATTTTAATTTAACCGATGCAGTACAAATAAAGATAATACATATCAATACACTTATACGTGAAAAAGAACAATCTGCCCGACCCAAAGATTTAATTGACGCCGCAACAATAAAAAAATTATATAAAATTTAAAATAATGGGTAACGAAGTTTTACAGGAACACATTAATAAAGATTACGAATGGGGCTTTACCACAGATATTGCCGCGGATGAAGCGCCCAAAGGTTTAAACGAAGACATCATTAGATTTATTTCGGCAAAGAAAAATGAACCGGAGTGGATGCTTGGATTTCGTTTAAAGGCATTTCGGAACTGGCAAAATATGGTAGAACCCGAGTGGGCACATGTTTCGTATATTAAACCCGACTTTCAGGATATAATTTATTACTCGGCACCCAAGCCAAAACAAGAACTTGCAAGTTTGGATGAAGTTGACCCGGAGTTATTAAAAACGTTTGCAAAACTTGGTATCTCTATTGATGAGCAAAAACGACTAACCGGTGTGCAAAGTAATATTGCTGTTGATATTGTGTTTGATAGTGTTTCCGTAAAAACCACGTTTAAAGAAACACTTGCCGAAAAAGGAATTATATTTTGTTCATTTAGCGAGGCTGTTCAGGATCATCCTGAACTTGTAAAAAAATACATGGGTATGGCTGTGCCACCAACCGACAATTTTTATGCCGCGTTAAATTCAGCGGTGTTTACCGATGGTTCGTTTTGTTATATTCCAAAAGGTGTTCGTTCGCCAATGGAGTTATCTACTTACTTTCGCATTAACGCCAGCGGTACCGGTCAGTTTGAACGAACTATGATCATCGCCGATGAGGATTCTTACGTTTCGTATTTAGAAGGTTGTACTGCACCACAGCGTGATGAAAATCAATTGCACGCGGCCGTGGTTGAAATTATTACGCATAAAAATGCAGAAGTAAAATACAGCACCGTTCAAAACTGGTACCCTGGAGATAAAAATGGAAAAGGCGGCATTTTTAATTTCGTTACTAAACGCGGTATTTGTTTAGAAGATAATTCAAAAATTAGCTGGACACAGGTAGAAACAGGCTCAGCGGTTACCTGGAAATATCCGTCGGTAATTTTGAAAGGCAATAATTCGGTTGGCGAATTTTATTCGGTTGCTGTAACAAACAATTATCAGCAAGCCGATACCGGAACAAAAATGATACACATCGGTAAGAACACGCGTTCAACCATTATATCAAAAGGAATTTCCGCAGGATTTAGCAACAACAGTTACCGCGGCCTCGTGCAAATAAAAAAAGGGGCTAGTAATTCCCGTAATTTTTCGCAGTGCGATAGTTTATTAATGGGTGATAAATGTGGCGCGCATACTTTCCCATACATTGAAATAAAAGATAAAACCGCGGTAGTTGAACATGAGGCAACCACTAGTAAAATTGGCGAAGATCAGCTTTTTTATTGCAAGCAACGCGGTATTGATAATGAAAAAGCCATTGGATTAATTGTTAACGGATACTGTAAAGATGTACTAAATAAATTGCCTATGGAGTTTGCAGTTGAAGCGCAAAAACTGCTTGCTATTAGTTTAGAAGGATCGGTAGGGTAGATGGATTACAGATTGGAAGATTACAGATATCAAAATGGCAACAATTGAAAAATTTGAAAAATTAGAAGTTTGGAAATCAAGTATAAATCTATGCGCAGACATTTATAAATTAACAAATACAGAATTATTTTCTAAAGATTTTGGTTTGAAGAACCAAATTAGGCGAGTATCTGTTCCGTCAAATATATCTGAAGGTTACGAAAGAGATAGTAAAAAACAATTTCTCTACTTCTTAGTAATAGCAAAGGGTTCTTGTGGGGAGGTTAGAACACAATTAAAAATTGCAAGAGTATTAAATTATTTAAACGAAGAAGATTATATATTATTAACGAAAAAGAATTATCAGCACGTAGACAACTAGGAGGGTTTATTAAATATTTAAAACAATACGAAACAAAAAACAACTAATAAAGCATTGGCGAATTACAGATTGCAAATTAGCATTGCGAATCGGTAATCTGTAATTTACAATCTATAATCATATGATATCAATTAAAAATTTACATGCCAGTATTGGCGAAAAAGAAATTTTAAAAGGAATAAATTTAGAGGTTAAAGCCGGCGAAGTTCACGCCATAATGGGTCCAAATGGCTCAGGGAAATCAACGCTATCGAGCGTATTGGCAGGTCGTGCCGATTATGAAGTTACCCAAGGCGAAGTTATTTTTAACGGAAAAAACCTTTTAGACCTTTCTACTGAAGATCGTGCACGCGAAGGATTATTTTTAGCCTTTCAATATCCAATTGAAATTCCGGGAGTTAGTAATATTAATTTTTTACGTACGGCGCTTAATGAAATTCGCGCGTACAAAGGCGAAGAAGAAATGCCTGCAAAAGATTTTTTAGCCTTGGTAAAAGAGAAACAAAAATTAGTTGAACTCGATGCAAAGTTAACGAACAGAAGTGTGAATGAAGGTTTTAGCGGTGGCGAGAAAAAAAGAAATGAAATATTTCAGATGGCCATGCTCAATCCTAAATTAGCAATACTCGATGAAACCGACAGTGGTCTTGATATTGACGCGTTGCGAATTGTAGCGCAAGGTGTGAACGCTTTAAAATCAAAGGACAACGCAACTATTTTAATTACCCATTACCAGCGCTTGTTAGATTATATTGTTCCTGATTTTGTGCACATTTTATATAACGGCCGTATTGTAAAAAGCGGTGGAAAAGAGTTGGCTCTTGAACTCGAGGCTAAAGGATACGACGAAATTAAAATTCAGTTCGAAAGTTTAGAAAGTTAATACAGATGGTAGCAGATAAATCAATGGTGACACAAAACCTGATGGAAAGTCTTCAAAAACATTCCACTAAAATTGCGTTTATACCTGATAACGAAATAATTGAAGCGATAAGACAATTAGAGGAAAAAGGATTGCCTAATAACAAGCATGAAGATTATAAATATTGCAATATTGAAGCAGTAATTCGTAAAGAATTTAAAGAGCTCGGGCAGCTATTTGATGATGTAAGTACAAACGAAATTAACACCTATAAGCTCGATGGAACTTTAAATCTGGTTGTACTGAACGGAAATTTTAACCCTGAATTGAGTGATAAGATTATTAGCAATAAATTTATCGTTAAATCCTTGAAAGAAATTACCGATAATGAAAAAAGTTTAATCGCCACGCAGGCAAATTCAAAAACGGATAGTTTAATTGCACTTAATACTATGTTTAGCAGTAACGGTTTTTTTTTAAGAACAGAGAAGAAAACCCTTATAACAACTCCAGTGCACGTTATTTATATAACAAATAACACCACGCCATCACTGTCAAACAGCCGCAACTTTATACAGGTTGATGATGGGTCGGAGTTAACTTTGATAGAAAGTTTTGTTCATATCGGGATCAAAAAACATTTTTTCAATTACGTTAGCGAAAAATTAGTGGCGCAAAATTCTAAATTAACCTGTTATACTTTTCAAAACGAGGGCAAACTTTCTTATAGTGTGCATACCAACCAGGTAAAATTAAATAAAAACGCCCGTTACAGCAATTCTACTTTTACACTTAGCGGCGAGTTAGTACGCAATAATCACAATATTGAATTAGCGGCCTCCAACTGCGAGGCACATTTAAATGGCTTGTTTATTACAAACGGAACGCAACTCGTGGATAACCATACGTTAATAGATCATCAAATGCCGCACTGCGAAAGCAACGAATTATACAAAGGTATTGCTAACGGAAAGTCAACCGGCGTATTTAACGGAAAAATATTTGTACGAAAAGACGCTCAAAAAACAAACGCTTACCAAAGTAGCAAAAATATTTTAATGAGTGATGAAGCCACCATTAACACAAAACCACAACTTGAAATTTATGCCGACGATGTAAAATGCTCACATGGTACTTCAACAGGTAAAATCGATATTGATGCCCTCTTTTATTTAAAAACGCGTGGAATTAGCGAAGAAAACGCGCGTAAATTATTGCTGCACGCTTTTGCGCATGAGCTTATTGATAAAATAGAAATTGATCCTTTAAAAGAAAAAATAGTAAATTTATTCGAAAGGGCACTTTAATATGTATTTAGCTTTAAAGGTGATAAATCCGTGTTTGTTCGAAGATTATATTTCTTCAATAAATTTTGATTTATCAGAAAAACTAAACTCTTTAAAACCGGTAAATTTACCATTTCATTTTGATCATTATGAAGCATCTGCTTCAACTTATTCTTCTAACATTGAGGGAAATACAGCAAATTTAGATTCTTTTTTAAAATACGCGCTTTCAAAGGCATTAAAGCAAACAAAAGAAATAAAAGAAATTGAAGAATTAGTTTTAGCTTATCAATTCGCTAAGAAAAACGCACTTTCTAAAACAAGTTTTTTAAAAGCTTATAAAATATTATCTAAATCTTTTTTAATACCATCAGCACAAGTTAAATTGCGCAAAGACAACGTTGTTATTGTTGGTAAGACTGTTAGAAAAATGGTTTTTATCTCATTTCATAAAAGAAAAGGCGTGGATGATTGAAGACGAAAAATATTATTTTGAAAACATGACGGAGTACTATAAAAATTTATCGATTGGATTTGATTACGAAAGTTTTGATTTTACAAAAGTCTTACGTTTTTTATTAATGTTAGCAAAAACACTATAACTCATTGTTTCACCAATTCTTTAACTTCGAGTTGCGATACAGCGCATAGTCGAAATGCGAGAAGTGTAGCACAACCATATTTAAATAACTATGTTCGACATAAATAAAATACGCAAAGATTTTCCCATTCTTAACCGAACGGTTAACGGCAAAGCACTGGTTTATTTTGATAACGGTGCAACCGCTCAAAAACCACAACACGTCATTGATGCGATTTCCAATTACTATTCATACCAAAACTCAAACATACATCGTGGCGTACACACACTGAGCCGCGAAATCACAATCGCATATGAGCAGGCACGTAATACAATACAGCATCATTTCAATGCAGCCCACGCACATGAAATAATTTTTACAAAAGGAACAACAGAATCCATTAACCTTGTTGCATATTGTTTTGGTAAGCTTGAAGTAAATGAAGGCGACGAAATTTTAATAACCCAAATGGAACACCACAGCAATATTATTCCTTGGCAAGTGTTATGTTCCGAAAAAAAGGCCGTATTAAAATATATTCCTATTAACGAAGCGGGGGAGTTGATGTTGGAAACTCTTCCAAAATTAATTACCTCAAAAACAAAGCTCGTTGCTTTTACCCATATTTCAAATACACTCGGCACCATTAACCCGGTAAAAGAAATGATTGCGCAAATCCGCAATTTATCAAAGACAGCAATTTTAATTGATGGCGCTCAGGCTGTTCCTCACTTAAAACCCGATGTGCAAGATTTGAATTGTGATTTTTATGTGTTTAGCGGACACAAATTATTTGGGCCAACCGGCATTGGTGTTTTATACGCTAAAGAATACTGGCTACAAAAGTTCCCCACTTACCAAACTGGCGGCGGTACCATTAAAACTGTTACAATGGAAGAAACCACTTACGCGGATGCGCCATTGAAATTTGAAGCCGGTACACCGCACATTGAAGGAGCCATTGGTTTAGCCTCCGCAATCGATTATGTTAACTCGATCGGCTTTGATGAAATAGAAAAACATGAAACCGCGCTTTTAAAATACGCTACCGAAAAAATAAAAAAGATCCAAGGCGTAAAAATATATGGCACCGCAAAACATAAAACTTCTGTTCTTTCCTTTAATGTTGATGGCGTACATCCTTTTGATATCGGCTCACTACTTGATAAATATGGTGTAGCGATACGAAGCGGCCATCACTGCACGCAGCCCATTTGTAAATTTTATAATATTCCAGGTACGATTAGAGCATCGTTTGCATTTTATAATTCAATGGAGGAAATAGACATCCTATTCGAATCCCTTCAAAAATCGATAAAACTACTTTCGTAAAAATATTTATTTTTTTTGTTACTTAATTAAAATGATGCGTTATCGTTTTAATGATAGCGTATCAAAAATATATTTTTATTCTGTTGAGCACGTCTGAAATGGCTGCTCAATGCGAAGAAACTTTTCACTCAACTCCCGAATTCGGCTTTGTTCATTCAACATTCACCAGCGCATCTTTTCAAACTTCTAAACCAAACATTCTTGCAAAAAACATTGATCCTACCGAAGTTCGTAAATCGGGCGCAACCGAATTACAATATAGTTTTGTAATAGGAATATTTTTATGGCTTCCGCTTAACGATGGCGTTAGCTATAAGCCAAAAGCTGAGATCGCTTTCTCATCAACCTGTTTAACCTATAACACAAAAGTGTATGGTACATCGGTAGATTTTATTTTTTCAAATAATTTTGCTATTGCATTAAAAAAACCTGACGATAAAGGCATCATTTACATGGCGCGCGATATGAGTTGTTACTTAACCAGCAAACAGCCGTACGTTTTAATTGGGCCACAATTAAACATGCAAAAATTCGACCGTGGTTTTATAAATAAAGGATTTCAGAACCAACTCGCATTTGGTATTTGCCTCGGTTACGGCATTAACTATGAATTTCACGGTACTAAATTTGCCCCCGAAATTTCTTACAGCTGCAATTCAACTTCACAAAATACGGTGAATGATTCAAAAAAAATGATCCACAAAATAACGCTTGCAGTAAACTTTTTTTAATCCTTCAAAAACTAAAAGGTAATGTTAACGGCTCCACTTTTCGCATCCAAATCGGCAGGTTTAGGTGTATCTCCAAATTTGCAGCGATTATTTTCCGGAGCCCTATCAATTAATTTATTATAAGGATCGAGCCCAGCTGAAATGGGTTCTTTGTCTACAATAAAATCGACTACTTTTAATGCCTTATCCATTTTTATTTTCGCGAGAAAAATTTCCTTAGCCATCTTTTTACCATTAACTTCTTGTTGTGTAAAAATTCCTATATCCATCCAATCGTTAACCGGCACTTGCTTACTCTTACCAACGCTATCAGCTTTAAACTTACAGGAGCCAACCGTTAGTGTAACTTTATATTTTCCGTTCGCCAGCTTCACCGATTTAAGCTCTTTTACATAATTTTCGTAAATGGTAATATCTTCAAATAAATCTTTAATGATATATTGTAAGCTATCCGGAACTGATAACCTTAAATTAGCGACAAACTCGTTTGAAGTCGTGTACGGCGCACTTTGCAAGCCCACTTTTTTGATGTAACGTTTTAGCGCGGCGTTAACCGAATCTTCACCAATATAATCGCGTAATGCATACATGATTAAGCAGCCTTTATTATAATGAATGTACTGCTGATTTTCGGCATACATGATGGGAAGTTCTTTTTTATTTTCCGTAGCTCTTCCGATCAAATATTTATTTAGGGCGTCTTTCAAAAATTTATGCATTGCTTCTTTACCATATTCTTTTTCCATTACCATAAGCGCGCTATACTCTGCCATGGTTTCACTCATTAACGTTGCGCCCTGTACGTCGGCACCTATTACCTGATGTGCCCACCATTGATGACCGACTTCATGGGCCGTAACATAAAAGGGATAATCAATACTTAAAGGATCTTTCTCATCCACATGCGCAATAAAACCAATGCTTTCGGAATATGGAATTGTATTTGGGAAAGATTGTGCAAAACTGTTGTACCTCGGAAACTCTATGATCCTAATCTGTCTATGCTGATACGGGCTAAAAGATTTTTCGTAGTAAGCCAAAGATTTTTTAATAGAATTAATCATCCGGTTAAGATTATATTCATGGCCTTTATGATAATAAATTTCAATATTTATATTATTGTATTTCTCTTTTTTTATAGAATACCTTGCCGATAAAAAAGAGTAAAAGTTGAGGATAGGGCTATCCATTTTGTAATGAAAATACCGACGGTTATCTTTTGTATATTCTTTCAATAAATACCCCGGAGCAATAGCGATTTGGTCGG
>JAYTBK010000129.1:0-11370 GCA_043737035.1 Bacteroidota bacterium
TACATTGATATTTCGTGTTTGTGCTGCGGGCGGTAATCGGCGGCATTGATTTCCGTAATAATAAAATTTGATTTTAAATTATAAATAATCTGATTAACGGATAACTCATTTAGGTCCTTTACCACGCGGTTATAGTCATAAATTTTTAAATGTGTTTCCGGAAAAAATACACCCAAATAATAATTAAAGGCTTCTTCGCCTGTATAACTTATTTTAGAACTACGTCGGAGTTTACCGAGTAAGGTGGCTGATGCTGAACGATGATGGCCATCGGCAATGTAAATGTTTGGAATTGCGGCAAAACGCTCCATCAATTTTTTTACTGTATGTCGTTTATAAATAATCCACACGGTGTGCCGAACTTTATCGGTTGTTGTAAAATCGTAATCGGGCCGAGTAGCACTAATTTCCGACGAGATTTCATCAATTACTGTATCGTTCGGATAACAAAACAAAACCGGTTCGGCATTAAATTCGCAAACGTCGAGGTAATCTTTTAATTTTTCTTCCCGCTGTGTAATGGTTTGTTCGTGAACTTTTATTACTCCGTTCATATAATCGTCAATACTCGTGCAGGCAATTATTCCAGTAGCTTCAAGATTTTCTTTAATCTGCCGGTACAAATAATAACAGGGCGCTTCCTCGCGTAAAAATATTTTTTCGCGTACAAATTTTTTAAAATGATCTTTTACTTTTTGCAACCTTTCTTTGGAGCCTGGTCGTGTTTTAATTCCGTCTTCAAAATCGGGATTTATAACATGTAAAAACGAATAGGGATTTCCGGCAAGTTTTTCCCTTAACTCGCCAACATTGTAACCGTCAACCGATCTCGACGCTACAAGGTGTACTTTATCGCTTTGGGGGCGTACTGCTTTAAAGGGAATTACTTGGGCCATTTCAAAAGTATCTTCAAAAAAATATAAGATTTAAATATAGCTTAAATTACCTTTAATCCGTAAGTGATATCATAAAAAAAGTCCTCTGCAATACTACAGAGGACTTAAATTTAGAGGGAAAGCTTTTTAGTTTACCATAGCTTTAAATTCAGCGTTTTCACGTGATTTAATAAATTCAGCGTCATCTTTAGCCATTGCTTTTAATGAACCGTCTTTTTCAATTGCTTTTTTAAGGTTATTATTAACTTCTGCCGTGTTATTAGTACGGGCTGCAGCAATTGCTTTAAGGTAATAAGACAAAGCCATGTCTTTATCAGAACCTGCATCAATCGTTGAAGCTACCGCGCCAGTATTACCGTTAAGCAATTCAGCCAATGCTTTGTTAAAACTTTTGTATTCGCCAAAGTTAGAAACAGCATCAGAATATTTACCATCTCGGATATTTAAAATTCCTTTATTGTAATTTACTTCTTTGCTGCTACCTGCTTTGTTATAATATTCCATTGCTTTTTTACGATCGCCAGCTTTAGCAGCAATAATACCAAGGTTATTCATAACTGAAGCATTGTTTGCCGCTGCTTTGTCTGCACGCATAAATGCGTCGTTAGCTTCAGTAACTTTATTTTGCATTAAAAGCGCTACTCCAAGGTTATTAGAAGTTCTCCAATCAGTTCCGTATTTTTTTTCTGCAGCCTGATAAATCATCACACGGTTGTTAACGTCAGTTGACATATTTGCAGCGTATAATAATTCTTCTACAGATAAACTATCAGGATAAGTACTCGATAATTTAGTGATCATTTCATCGGTACGTGATTTTTTATCAACGTTTACCGTTAAAACTGAACGACGTAATTTCGGAAGAATTTTTTCTGCTACCTCTGTGTAAGTTTTAGACAGGTTTTTAATTTCTTTTTCCCTTTGGTCACCATCTTTATACATAGTTAAAACACGTAAAATTAATTCTTTGTCGGTAATTGATGATTGTTGCATCAAAGCCTGGAAACCTTCCCAATCTTCAGCGGTAGTTTGAGTTGTATAATTAGTCTCTTCTTTACCAAATTTCTGATCCTTGTTTTTGTTTTTGTTAAATTCACCCATTAACGCTTTAGAACCAGATTTTGCACGGTCTTTAGCTAAGTTTTCATTTAAGGTTAACTCACCATCCGGCGAAGCGTAAGCGGATACGTTGATATTTTTAAATTCGTACCACTGACTGTTAATATTAGTATTAATAAAGTTTTGAAGGTTTTTCATCTCATCACTTTTCAATTCAGCTGCTCTTACATCCGATTTATTTATTAAATAATAAATATTAGCAGTTTGGTTTGCAGGGCTTGATTTTACAAATGCGTCACTTGCAAAAACGCCTTTTTCATCATTACGCACTAATAAAGGAGTAATGATTGTTCCATCAGCTATTTCTACAGGAGTAAAATCTTTAGTTTTTTTCTTAACAGCACCTTGCGCACGCAGTTCAACTTTAGCCACTTTCATTCCGGGCTCATACGCAAACTTTTCGGTTGTATAACTAAATGTTCCGCCTGTTGCGTAGCTAATTTTTTGGCCTGCACCTGTAGCTTTTTCTCCAACTAAAATCACTGGTTTCATGGCTTTTTCGCCACCTGCATATTTTACAACGGGGGTAACTGTAACCGTTGCCTTTTTAGCAAACACTTTTGCAGGATATTTACCGCTAACAGTAAACATTACACTGTCCGCGTGCATTTCTAATGGATTTGGTTTTACGTCGAATGAAAAAGTTTTTTGCTTTTTTACCATTTTACCTAAACCATTGCATCCAACTAATAATGCAGTGGCGCCAACAGCAAGTGTTAAATTTCGTAGATTTTTAGTGTTCATATTGTGGGGGTTAGTTTGTATTTTTGGACAAAATTATGAAATTATTGGTTAAAGCCTAATTATTTTGGTGGAAAATTAAAAATCCCACAAATTTAGTGGGATGTTTAAAAATTTACAGACTTGAGACTTATTTTACCAAAGTATTTACCCTTTTGGTAAGTTGCGATTTTAAGTTTGAAGCTTTGTTTTTATGTATCACATTTTTCTTAGCTAATTTATCTAACATTGCCACAACCTTTGGTAAAAGGGTACTAGCCTCTGATTTATTTTCGGTATCACGTAATTTTTTTAAGGCGTTACGTGTAGTTTTCGCGTAATAACGGTTTTGTAAACGTTTGGCGTTGTTTGATCTGATCCTTTTTATTGCTGACTTATGATTTGCCATTATTCTTAATTATTAAACTTGTTTTTTATTTTGGATGGCAAATATACACCTTATTTTCTAACTTACAACAGTTTACTGTTTTTTTTCGCTCGGTACTTTTGCCTACTCCTTTTTGATTAGGTTTGTGTTTGGGCCGGTATTAAAGTGTTTAAAATAATAAGTTAACTTTTGTTTCTTTACACCTATTTTTGCAAATATCTATGAAAATCGTTGGACTTATATTATTTATATTGATATTTAGTTTTAAGTATCATTTTGCCCAAAAGCTTCCGATACAAAAAAATATTGTGCCCAACGGAAGTTTCGAGAATTATCGTAAAAAGTCGAGTAGCATAAAACAAGCTATTCCGTGGCAACAAATAGCAAGTGTTGATTTTTATCAGGCGCCAATAAGTGGCGATACTTCCGTAAAAAAAGGCGCGTACGGAGGAATGTGCTATGCAGGGCTGCGTTTTCAAAAAAAATATAAAGAATTTTTGCAGGTAAAACTTGCTGAACCATTACACCGCGGAAGTATTTACGAGTTTGAAATGTTTATACGTCTTGCATACTGGAGTAATGCTACCGTAAAATCAATGGGCGTGCTTTTTACAAAGACCGGATATAAAACTCAGGCCGATGTATTAAAAACCGCCTTAATTGATACAATTGCCCGGAAAGGAAGTTTGACAAACAATTATCAGTGGTTTAAAGTTTCCGGGAAATATCAAGCCGACGGTGGAGAGAAATACATTACCATAGGAAACTTTGCACCTAC
The DNA here is from genome assembly GCA_043737035.1 of Bacteroidota bacterium. Lineage (GTDB taxonomy): Bacteria > Bacteroidota > Bacteroidia > B-17B0 > Aurantibacillaceae > UBA4416. The sequence continues at coordinate 3,902 of JAYTBK010000129.1, forward strand.
TATTAAAAAAGACATGGTTAGGATGAACATATTTAAACTGGGATTTAGAGAAGCGTATTATTTTGTAGACGATATACAACTTGTAAAAGCAATAGAGGTTGTAGAGAAAGTAAAAGTAGAAATAGTTGGTTCGTTTAGCGCAGACGAACAAGACTCGGTGCTACTGGTGAAAAATAATATAAAGGTTGGTGAAAAAGTACAACTGAAAAACATTTTTTTTGAAAACGATCGATATTATTTGCTTCCCGAGTCAAATCTTGAACTTAACAAACTGGCGCAATACCTTTTACGAAATCCAAAAATGGAAGTTCAAATTAACGGACACTCTGATAACAAAGGCTCTCGTTCTAAAAATCAGAAATTATCAGAATTACGCGCACGCGAAGTATTTGAATATCTTATTAAAAAAGGCGTACAAAATAAATTGTATTTTAAAGGATACGGAAGCTCTTTGCCAATTGCCGGAAACGATACGGATATTGACCGGGCAAAAAACCGTCGCGTAGAATTTGAAATAGTTAAAGCCAATTAATAAAACTAAATAACTAAAATAATTTTCAGTTAAAATTACTGTTATGAATACCATCGAAATTGATAATCCAAAAACAATTAAAGCATGGACGTTTTACGATTGGGCAAACTCTGTTTTTCCGTTGGTGATTACTTCCGCAATATTTCCAAATTTTTACGATGCCGTAACGGTAACTAAAAACGCAGCGCACGAAATCATTAACCATAACGTTACGTTATTTGGTGTAGAGTTTCAAAACCAAAATTTGTATTCCTTTGTTTATGCATTTGCACTTTCAATCGTTGTCATCATCACCCCACTGCTAAGCGGAATAGCCGATTATCTAGGAAATAAAAAACGATTCCTTCAATTTTTCTGTTACCTCGGTTCTATATCCTGCGTGTGTTTATTTTTTTTCAACAAAGAAAATTTAGGCTTAAGTTTTATTCCTTTTATTACTGCAACTGTTGGTTTTTGGGGAAGCCTTGTATATTATAATTCATATTTGCCCCAAATTGCATCGGAGCAAAGGCAGGATAAAGTAAGTGCACGCGGGTTTGCACTCGGTTATTTTGGAAGTTCGTTATTGCTGATTATTTGTTTGATTTTAGTGATGACTAAAACTTTTTATCATGTATTAGGAAATTTGGATGAATATAAAAGTATCGATGTGCGTATTTCTTTTTTACTTGTAGGCCTTTGGTGGATGGGTTTTGCACAATACACATTTAAAAATCTTCCAAATAAATTATCAGCGGCAATTATTACGGATAAAGAAGCTTTATTATCAAAAGGATTTAAAGAACTAAAAAAAGTTTGGTTGCAAATTAAACAAATGCCAAGCCTGAAAAGATTTTTGTCGGGATATTTTTTTTACAATATGGGTGTGCAAACCGTAATGGTTGTAGCAGTGCTGTTTGCCCGAAACGAAATAGATTGGGGCACAGGTGATGAAGCCGAAAAAACAAAAACCACTTCACTTATAGTAAGTATTTTAATAATACAATTCGTGGGCATTGCAGGCTCGTACTTATTTTCATGGCTATCAACGGTTATCGGAAATATTAAATCGTTGATGATTGCAATTGCAATATGGATTTTTATTTGCGGTTTCACTTACCTCATCGTTACAACTCCTTTCCATTTTTACATTGTGGCATTTTTAGTTGGATTAGTAATGGGCGGCATTCAGTCGCTATCGCGAAGCACATATAGTAAATACCTGCCGGTAACGAAAGATCATACGAGTTTTTTTAGTTTTTATGATGTAATTGAAAAACTCGGAATGATATTAGGAACCGTTTTATTTGGCGTTATTAGCCAGATTACGGGCAGCATGCGAAATTCTGTACTCTCGTTAATTGTGTTTTTTATAATTGGCTTATTATTGCTGATTCCGTTGGCAAGAAAAAAATTGACTCCTAAATATTTTTCAACTTAAATCACTGAAGCAAAAAATTCCTTGCAAAAATTTGATTGTTAAAGGTTTGAAATTCCATATTTTTTTCCTTAATTTGAATTTAACCCCGTAAAAAAATTATTATGACAAGATTGAAAGGAAAAATCATCCATATGGGTGATAAAGGAATGTTAAAGTACAAAACTCCTGACGGCGACAAGGTAGAAGTTGCTTACGACCAACCTTACACAAAAGAATTAGGAATTGCTGATGGTACATCGGTAACTTTTGATTTGATAACAAAACCCGATGCCACTGTTGTTGCCGTTGCCGTGAACCCAACCGAAAAGGCCAATATCGTTAGTATTGATATTTCTGCGGGCTCAGGCGTAATTGAGGAGTTGGAATCTTCTATCAAATATCCTTTCAAACAAAATTATTTAGCCGAATCGCGTTTTAGCGTAGGGCAAACCGTAAAGTATACTTTAGTCAATGCAAATGGCATCATTACCGCAGTTTGTTTAACGGTTGTTTAATTTAAAAGGGCTGTTTGCTTAGCGCAAATGGTCCTGTTTTATGAGAAGTATTTCCGTATTTAACGTAAGCAGGTTTGCATTCTTTTTCGTTTGCGCGTTTAGTTTGTACAATGGGTTTGCTCAGGCAGACAGCATATTAATGCTTATCCAAAAAGAGCCTCAACAGAAGCAAAAAATTAAAATTATAAACGATGCCGCTGATTTTTTTAAAGATCAGCCGGTGGGCTTAGAAATTGGCATTAAAGTTTTTTCATACGCAAACAAAATAAATAATGATGAACTAATTGCGAAGGCATCTCTAATTTTAGCGGCCGAATACATGTACCAACAATTGTATGATTCATCAGGAAAATATTGCGACGTAGGACTGGCTCGTTACAAAAAATTAAATATTTCTTCCGAAATTTTTTATGCTGTTTCGCTTAAGTCGCTCCAATTACTAAATACCAATAATGTTAAGGAAGCGTTTGAACAAAACAAAAAATTGATAACGATCGCCGAACGTAACAAAGATCAGAATCAACTTGCACAGGCTTATCAGAAAATGGGTATTTTGTTTATGAATACCGGTGATATCGAAAAATCAATTTCTTATCTTAACAAAGCTTTAAAACTTTTTAAACTTCAGGATAATCTTAAAGGTATTGAAAGTTGTTACCTTAACTTGGGTGTAAACAGTTCTTCCAAACACCTGAATGATTTTGCCATAGAATATTTTGAGCGCGGCCTGGAAGTCAATAAGGTGACACGCAATTTAAAAATCCGGATTTTGTTTTTAGGTGGCATCGCGAGTGTGTATTACAATTTATCCAATTACGAAAGGGCATTACAATTTTATAAGGAGGCTCTCGGTCTGGCCAAGGAAACGTCGAGCCTTGAGCACGTTATACACACAACAAACAATATTGGTACGGTTTTAATGGAACTCGATCGGTTTACCGAAGCTAAACCCTATCTTATAGAAGTATATTACACCACACGTAATCAAAAACAATACTTGCAGTTAACACTGTATTCGAGCTTTAATTTAGCTCAGTTATATGTAAACACGGGCGATTATAAATCGGCAATGGAGTACATGAATATTTATGTTAACATGAATGATTCTTTAACAGATGCAAACCGCATTAAAAGCCTTTTGGAAATTGACGCGAAATATCAGAATGAAAAAAAGGAAGAACAGAATATTTTATTGAATGAGCGGCTAAAAAATAAGTCACTTCAAATATATTTTGCCCTCGCCGGTATTGCACTGTTATCTATACTAGCATTTTTTATTTTCAATGGATTAAAAGAAAAACAAAAAGCCAACCTTGAACTGGAAGATAAAAATAAAATAATTGAAGAGAAAAGCATCATTGTGGCTGAACAGCACAAAGATATTACTGATAGTATAAAGTATGCCGAACGAATTCAATCGGCCATACTGCCACCCGAAAAGCTGTGGAAAAGCATTTTGCCCAATTCTTTTGTTTTCTATCAACCTAAAGATATTTTAAGCGGCGACTTTTATTGGATAGAAGAAAACGAACACTTTGTGTTTATAGCCGCAGCCGATTGTACGGGCCATGGCGTACCGGGCGCGTTAATGAGTATCGTAAATTATAATTTGCTTAACAAAGCGGTGCTCGAAAAAGGCCTTACTACGGCAGGGGAAATTTTAGATGGCATTAACAGCTGGTTAACGCAATCGCTTCATCAAAGTTATCAGGCATCGGCCATGCGTGATGGTATGGATCTTTCATTGTGCGTAATCAATAAACAAACCAATGAGCTAAATTTTTCAGGAGCGTATAACTCCATCTATTTATTTAGCAACAACGTGTTAGAAGAGTTTGTTCCAGATAAACAACCTGTAGGCGCGTTTATTGAAGATAATATCAAACCGTTTTCAAATAAATATTATCAATTAAAAAAAGATGATGTGATTTACATGTTCACAGATGGTTTTGCCGACCAATTTGGCGGAGAACGCGGTAAAAAATATAAGTATAAACAGTTGCAGGGTTTGCTTCATCAAATAAAAGATAAAGTTTTTGACGAACAAAAAATCATGCTTTCGGAATCTGTTAACAAATGGAAGGGAAATTTAGAGCAGGTCGACGATATTTTACTGCTGGGTTTTAAATGGATGTAATCATTTTGCGTGAAACATCGCAAGACCTTCTATAGGAGATTTAATTGTTAAACCCATCTTAAAACCCAATTCCGAGCAAACTTCTTTTAAAATTTCACAAAAATAAAAAGCGATAGAGCCAACAAAATTTATTGGTAAATTTTTAGCATTTGTATATTTAGATACCTGAAATATAAAAAAGTCGGTAAAACATTTTTTAATTAAGTTTTTTATAAAATCATCCATTGGATAATCTTTTATAAACCCAACAACTGCAGCGAGGTAGCGGCTCGGCATTGATTTCTTATAAACGTTTTCCAAAATTACTTCGCGGTTGAATCCAGCTTCCTCAAAGTTCTTCATTAAATGCAAAGGCAGTAAACCATCAAAATAATGTTGTACAAACGTTCGGCCTATTGTTGCACCGCTACCATGATCTCCAAATAAATAACCTACGGATGGAACATTTTCAGTGATCTCACTGCCATTGTATAAACAACTGTTGCTACCGGTTCCCAGTATACATGCAATGCCAGTTTCATTACCGCATAGAGCTCGCGCTGCCGCTAACAAATCGTGGTTAACTTCTACAGTAATATTACCAAATGCTTGTAAAAGACTTTGCTTTACAATTTCAATTTTGGTTTTTGTGGAACATCCTGTTCCATAATAATAAATATTTTTAAGTGGCGAATGGCTTTGGTGAAGCGCTGGTAGTAAATTGTTGCGCAGTTCATTTAATATAGTTTCACTACTTTGAAAGTATGGATTAAATCCAATCGTTTTGTGATGTTGCAAATTGCCTTCATCATCAATAAACATCCAATCCGTTTTTGTGGAGCCGCTATCAGCAATTAAAATAGACATAGTACAGTGCAGTATTAAACTTTAAATCCTATTATTAAAATATCATCAACTTGCTCATATGTATTTTTCCATCGCTGGTGTTCGAGTTTAATGTTGTTTTCCTGAATACTAAAATTTTCCTTATTGTACTTCATTATAAGGTCTTTAAATCTTTTTGTGCTAAATTTTTTATTCGTTTCACCACCGAACTGATCAGCATAACCATCTGTAAAAATATAAAAGGTATCATCAGCGCCTGCGTGTATTGTATGTGTCGTGTACGCTATTGGAATTTCTCTATCGCCGTGTTTTGTACCAATTGGAATTTTATCCGCTTTTATTTCAGTAAGTACCTCGCCTTTTACTATCCACAAAGGCCTCATTGCACCAGCAAAATCAATGGTTTTTTCTGCATGGTTTATTTTGCAAACTGCAATATCCATTCCGTCTTTCGACTCTGATTCGTTTTTGTACAAGGCATCTAAAACACCGTTATTTAATTCGTATAAAATTTCTTTCGGATCGGTAATTTTAAGTTCATTCACTATACGGTTTAAAATGTTGTAGCCGATAAGGCTCATAAAGGCTCCCGGAACACCGTGTCCGGTACAATCGACCGCTGCAATGATACTGAAACCGTCAAGGTGCGTAAACCAATAAAAATCGCCGCTAACAATGTCTTTTGTTAAATAAAAAATAAACGATTCGGGAAGGTGTTTTTTAATGAGACTATCTTGTGGTAAAATAGCATGCTGTATTTTACGAGCATAAGAAATACTGTCGGTTATATCTTTATTTTTTTGGTAGATAATCTGTTCCTGTTTCTTGCGCTCGGTAACATCGGTATCAATAATAATAATCTTTTTTAAAATACCCTGATCATCAAATATCGGTGTAAGCGTTGATGATTCCCATATTTCCGAACCATCGGTAAATTTATTCAATGCTTCATAATTCACCGATTTTTTGTAATGCACTGCTTCGGCTACTATTGTTTTAATATCAGCATTGTTGCTTATTTCAAAAATTGTTTCACCTACGGTTCGTTTTAATTCCTCTAGCGTAATGCGGTTTAATCTCTCAAAACTTTGATTAGCGTATTCTAGCCTTCCCTCGGCATCCATAATTAAGACAACATTATCCGTTCGGCTTGCTACTAGTGATAATTGTTCTAACTCTACATTTTTATCTTCAATTATTTTTGATTGCTTTTCAATCTCGTAAGTTCGCTCGGTTACTCGCTGTTCAAGTAACAAATTTTCTTTTTGTAGCGCCTTTAAACGATATTTTACAAATGAATATATTGTAAAAATTGAAATTAAAATTACGATCACCCAAAACCACCAACGTTTCCAAATTGGTGTAAGTATATTAAACGTGTAACTTGCTTCGTTACTCCAAACATCTTCTTCGTTTTTAGCCTGTACTACAAATGTGTAGAAGCCTGACGACAGGTTATTATACGTTACAACTTTTCCTTCAACTGAATATAGCCAATCTTGTTCGAAGCCAGTTAGCTTATAACGGTACGATAATTTTTCAGGGTTTTTTAGCCATATCCCGTTAAAATCGAGCGTAATATTATTTTGGTTGTACTTTAGTTCGCTAGTGGAATCGAGTGGATATTTTTTATAATTAATTTGAAGGTTTTTTATAAAAGCAGTTGGTTTTAAGCTGTCAAATTTGTTTTGATTGCAACGATAAACCAAAACACCATTATTGGTTCCGCAATAAAACGTTTCATTTTGCTTATAAATAGCATTTAAGTTGGGTTCCAGATCACCCTCCATAACATCATAATAAGACACTGCATTAGTTTTGCAATTTATTTTATCGATACCTTTAGCGCTAATTGCGAACACTGTATTTCCGTTTGATACCAATTGTTGCGGTTGCTCATCGCGTAAACCGTTTTTTGTGTTTATGCTAATTAAGGTCTTCCCATCATATTTTAAAACTCCATCGGCGTTGGAAGTTGCCCAAATCGTATTGTATGCATCGCTGCACAAAGAATAAACGGTTTTTGAGTTAAATTTAAATTTTTGCGTCAGACTTAAAAAG
>JAYTBK010000130.1:0-4845 GCA_043737035.1 Bacteroidota bacterium
ATGCATTAAGATCTTTGGCAACCTTATCAGCGCCACGTTTCGTTCGGGTAAAAATTAATACATGGTCAATTTTATTAGTCTTTAAAATGTGTTTTAACAACGGACTTTTTTTTGTTTTCTGAACAAAATATACCGTTTGTTTTACTAATGTAGCCGTAGATGAAACCGGATTTACCGCAACGCTAACCGGATTATTTAAAATCGTGTTTGCAAGTTTCATAATATTTGGGGCAGCAGTTGCTGAAAAAAACATTGTTTGGCGCTTTGCAGGTAACTTTGCAATCACTTTTTTCATGTCATTTATAAAGCCCATATCAAGCATACGATCTGCTTCGTCCAAAACAAAATATTGTATACCACCTAATTTTATAAATCCTTGTTGCATTAAATCTAACAGTCTGCCTGGCGTGGCAATTAAAATATCAACGCCTTTTTTTAAAGCTGCAACCTGATGAAACTGCGACACGCCGCCGAAAATGGTAGCATGTACAAAACCAAGATTAGCTCCATACTCTCTAAAATTTTCGCTAATTTGTGTGGCGAGCTCGCGTGTTGGTGCTAAAATAAGTGCTTTTATTTCTCTGCGTTGGTTAGCTTTTTTATCAGCTTCCATTTGTTGTAAAATAGGCAAAGCAAATGCCGCGGTTTTGCCTGTGCCCGTTTGCGCGCAACCAAAAATATCTTTACCTGCTAAAATGTGTGGTATTGACTTTTCCTGAATAGGTGAAGGAATTAAATATCCTTTTTTTTCGAGCGCTTTTAAAAGCGGACTTATTAATTTTAGTTCTGTAAATGTCATTAATTTAAATTAGGTGTTAATATTGTATCCGAATAATAGTGTAATAACGGAGCGGCATACAATATTTATAAGAAGTTGCAAATATACAATTTTATATCGAATATATGAGGAGTACCAACTGCCTGTAACATCTAAATTTTATTAGTTGGCAATGTTGATTTTCACTTTCTTATTTTTAATTTTTTCACCTTTAACCATTGCAATACATTCCGCAGTTTTTTTTGAGTTCACTGCAACATAAGCGGTGAAATCAAGCACTTCAATTTTACCAATATCTTCTTTCTGTAATTTGCCTTTTTGGATCAACATTCCAACAATATCCATTTTATTTACCTTATCTTTTTTACCTGCACCAATGTAAAGTGTTTTCCACATTCCGGGCAAAGGCATTTTCATTTTCTCTGGTAGCATTTCCACTTCGGGAACTTCTGATAAAAATTTTGGTAAATGATCCTCAACATCCAACAAAAAATAAACTGTACCTTCCGCATTCATGCGCGCCGTGCGGCCGTTACGATGAACCATCACATCTTCCGTTACCGGCATTTGATAATGTATCACCGATCTGATCTCAGGTATATCTAATCCGCGGGCCGCTAAATCAGTTGTAATTAAAATACGGGTACTTCCATTCCTAAGTTTAATCAGCGTCTTTTCTCTATCCATTTGCTCCAAACCGCCATGATAAAAACCATGTTCAATTTTATTGAAATCCAATTGCTGCGAAATTCGACTTACAGCTTCGCGATGGTTACAAAAAACCAAAGTTGTGCCATCCGATACTTTACCTAACAAAAGCATTAACGCTTCGAGTTTATCATCCTTTTTTACACGAACTTGTTTTAAAATAACCTGTGATGATACACTTTTATTTTTCGTGTAGTTAATTTCTATTTTATTTTTGAAATTTAAAAACGCAGGAATTTTTTCTAACTCTGTTGCCGATGTCAAAACGCGTTTTTTAAGCAACAAACATTTCGCAACAATAAAGGCCATATCTTCTTCAAAACCTTCTTCAAGAGATTTATCAAATTCATCTAAAATAAGCAATTGTGTTTTTTGTAAATCAATACTTCCGGTACGGAGGTGATGACCTAACCTGCCCGGCGTTCCTACTAATAAAGCCGGCGCTTCCGTTAAATTATGTTTTTCGGTAGCAACGGCATGCCCGCCATAACACGAATTAATTTTAAATGCCGTACCCATTGTTTTAAAAACTTTTTCTATCTGAATTGCTAATTCGCGCGTTGGCACTACAATTAATAATTGTACCTCTTTTTTCTCACTATTAATAAAAGGCAAACAAGCCAGTAAAAATGCCACGGTTTTTCCTGTACCGGTAGGAGAAATAAGAGTGACGTTATCGTGGTTTGATATTGAGGATATGGCTTCCAACTGCATTGCATTTAAAGCCGTAATGCCAAGGTTTTTTAAAATTGTGGGTTGATCCATTGTGGAGATTTGAGCGGCAAATATACCTTAAAGTTTTTAAGCACTTTAAACACAAAAGAAAACCTTAAAGGTATTTTTTTACTTCGATTTGATTTAAGCGGCGACGCGTTGTAATATGGCCCTGCAAGGTATTAAACTGGTTATTTGCACTTTGTGTTTTGCATGTAAGGGAATGCTTAAATAATCGCCCGGGAATAAGGAATGAATAGTATTGTCGATCATAATATCGCAGCTGCCTTCTAAAATTAAAAATTTTTCAAAAAGCTCGTGGTGAGTTTCTTCCGGCGAACCGGTTCGGATAGAAACCAGCGCCGTGGTCATTGTAGGCGTGTAACCAATTAACCTTGCATCATATTCATCAAAATTAATGTGAGGCATTAAATCTTGTCTTGTTATCCATTGCGCGTAATCTTCTATTGAAGAATGTTCACCAAGTTCGGGCGGAAATGTTACCTCTTCGCCATTTTGTAATCGTGTTGTATAATCGATTATCGCTAACACCATTGGTTTAATGGTTGGATCCAAAGGGGGTGCGACAAGTTCGGAAATTTGTAAAAGCGAATTAGTAATGGAATTAACTTCATCTTTTACTTCTTCATGCTCCGAAATCATACGCAAAACTTCACAATTTTCCTCTACCGAGGTTAAACCTAATACAAATTCCTCCAAAATTCCTGAAGATAAATATTGTTTTAAATCTTTCATTAGTTAAGTTACGATATTACCATCAGTTTGGATTTTATAACGGAAATTTTACTCTTAACTATTTTGAAAGTATTCATAATAAATTCTCAGGTAATTAAACAGATTCAATGCGAAAGTAATCATTTGCCGAATTGTTTCCCCATAATTTAATATATAAGCTGTATCCGAACGTAAATAAAATTAACAGGTGTTATTCCGGTGGCATCATTTTATATCCTATAAATGTAACTGAAAAAGAAATTCTATATTTTATCTGTGGATGGTGGAGGCTTAAAAGGTTTCGTTGCCGTGAAGGTTTTACAACTCATCGAATCGGTAATTAATCAGCCTCTTACCAAAAAATTTAATTTGCTTGCCGGAACTTCGTCAGGTGGATTGATTGTTTCTGCATTATCAGTAGAGGATACGGATGGCGTGCCGCTATATAATCTTCAATATATTGAAGAAATTTTTTTAGATGTGGCAAACGATTTATTTAAAAAAGGTTCGTTTAATTTATCAGGCGGTTATTCTCAAATTCTAAACACTATTTTATTAAATACGTTTGGTAAGAAAGTTCTTACTGATACAGTTGTACCACTACTTGTACCTGCATACGACGTAAAGGCAAACACGTCGGTGATTTTTAAAACCCGTTCGGCGGTTAACAACAGCAGCAAAAATATTTTACTGATGGATGTTTGCAGGGCAACCTCCGCAGTGCCCGGCGTGTTTCCGGTTGTGCCAATTGAGTACGATAACAAAATGATGAATTGTTTAGATGGAGGTTATTATTTTAAAGATCCGTCGATTGCGGCAGTTACCGAATTAGTTAAACACAAACAGCATTATGATGCCGACGATTTAATTGAAGAAGATATTGTTTTGTTGTCGGTATCAACCGGGAATTTTGGCCATAGTAGCAAACATTGGTCTACCAATATTCAGGATGTTTTTCCGGTGCAACAGGCGGCATTAACGCATTTAAAAAAACAATCGTTTGAATTTGATCTCACAAAAATAAGCTATCTGCGTATAGATTTGAACCTTGGAAACGATCCAATTTCATTAAAAAATTTGTTTTTAACAATGGATAAGCTTGAAATTATTTTAGCGGATGCGAAACTTTCGGAGGCAATCGTCAATCACTTAAATTAATTCACAACCGTCACTCAATAATTTCCCATTTGTTATTACGCACAGCATAAGTAAAACCGTCGCTCATTTTATGAAGATGAAATTTTTTTTCTTTATCAAAAATATTTTCTTTTTCGATAACTGGCAAGCCTCCGTTTTCGTTGGTAAGAAAATTTGTAAGTGCTTTTATGGTAGGTGCAATGTCGCGTAACCACATATCATCACCTTCTTTTACAAATGCTGAACTCATTTTTTAATTTAGAATAGGAGTTTCAAATGCGATGCCCGATACAGTGGTTTTAAACTGATGTAGTTCGACCCCAAATGATGACAATGCATAACGTTAAAAGCAAAATATTAAAACATACACTTTTACCTTCTTTTCTTTTGAAGTGGATTACTGCAGCCGGCACCATGATAATGGCGAAGCATATGGCGGAAATGATTGTAAGTATAGGAAGAATATTAAGCAGCATTGGCAAAATTAACCCAACTGAACCTAATATTTCTGTTACACCAATAAAACGAATAACTAACGTTGGAAGTCCTTCTACGCCCGTCATTCCCATTGATACCAATTTCTTTTCAGAAAAAACAGTTTTACTTATTCCGGAATAAATAAACACCAAGGCAACAAAATATTGTAAACACCAAAGAAAAATATTCATCGTTTTAATTTTAAAATAACAATAGGTAAATATCGTTTGTAAATATAAACAATAAAAATTTTGTAGTTAATGTTGTAATGGAGTTGCTTTCTGTTTATTGATAAA
>JAYTBK010000131.1:0-4837 GCA_043737035.1 Bacteroidota bacterium
TCTGGTCTTGCGTGTGGTTCCAACGTATTAAGCCCATTTTACTTTTATTGTAGTTTAAAGGAACTTCTCGTTCTCCGGTTCTGAAAATCGAATATCCTAATTCCAGAGCGCCTGTATATTTGTAGTTGATGTTGTAGTTGTTGATGGTTTTGATACCTAGGCTTCCGTTGGCATAAACGTCAGTGCGTATTATCATATCCGTTTTATCATTTATTCCCCAATAAAAACCACCGTCTTTTAAATTAAACCCAAACTGGGCGCTGTTATTAAATGTTGGAATTAAAATACCTGAATGCCTTTTTTTTGTATTTGGAAAATATCCGAAAGGCAATCCAAGTGGAGTAGGTACACCCGAAATTTCGAGGTACATTGGTCCGGTAACAATTTTATCATCCGGAATAATTTTTGCTTTTCCTGCTCTGAAAATTGTTTTTGAGTCTTGAAACTGACACGGTATACATTGCAGGTCTTTCATATAAACTACATCATTGCTGTCTTTTTTTACCTCGCTTCCTTTAAGCCAAAGTTCACCTTCCTTGGTCATCACATTATAAATTTTCCCTTTTTTACTTTTCAGGTTATAAATAATTGTGTCAGCGCTCGATTCTTGTCCCGCAACTTTAAAAACTGGGTTACCACTTGCAACGCCGTTCGTATCGCGTTTGCCCAAAGCTTTAATCGTGTTGCGTTCATTATCTATAATTATATACTCCGCTTTAATATTCATATCCTCATATTCAACATACGCGTCGCCAAACAAATAAATTTTTTGTCCTTTAGTTTCGTATCTAATTGAATCGCGGGCGTTATAAACGATCTTGTGTTGTAAAGGAGCCTCTTCGTTATTTGGAGGTAATGAATCGATGGTAACTCGTTTTACTGAATCTTCGGGCAGAGGTTTTAGAAAGATTTTATTCAACGAATCAGCTCGGGAAACGTTATTTGTTGGAGAGATTGGCTTAACCACCTTTCCTTTTTTTGGTTTAAAATCAGGATCGGTTTGGCCAATTAATTTAAAGCCACTTATTAACATTAACAAGAGTAAAAATAAAATATGTCGTAACGTAATAATAAATCCTTCGGGTTAAATTTACCTGACCTACAAAACTAACAATTACCATAGTAAACTGCTATGTTTTACGCGCCTTTTGATGAAAGAAAACATAAAAAATTATAAACGCTTTATATAATCCACGTATGATAAGTTCACGCGTAAGCTTAAAAAAAATCCGAATAGGCGTTGTGCTGCTCACACTTTTATGTGGGTCAAATGTTTTGTTGAGTGGTTATAAAATTTTAAAAGATGGCAAGAAAAAAGTAAAGATCATTGTAATTGACCCTGGCCACGGCGGCAAAGATCCGGGTTGTAATGGTGTAAGCCACAAAGAAAAAGACGTGGCCCTTGCAGTAGCTTTAAAACTTGGCAAACTCATAGAAGAAAATATTAAAGATGTAAAAGTAATTTTTACACGAAAAACCGACGTGTTTGTTGAGCTTGAAGACAGGGCTAAAATTGCGAATGATAACAATGCCGATCTTTTTATTTCCATTCATTGCAACGCCGCCGGTAAACCTGTGATGATTAAAGATAAAAAAACAGGGAAGTTAAGGGCTAAGACTTTTAAAAATTCGCGTGGAAAATACATAGTGGTAGAAACAACAAATCCCGTTCCTTACGGTTCTGAAACTTACGTGATGGGTTTAAAAAATGAGGAGGGTAAAATGAAAGTTGCCCAACGCGAAAACTCTGTTATTTTATTGGAAGATAATTACGAAAGTAAATATCAGGGCTTTGACCCGAACAGTGAAGAAAGTTACATTATTATGAGTAATTACACATCCGGCTACGTAATACAAAGCGCCGGCCTCGCACTTAAAATACAAGATGAATATAATAAACGTGCCGGCAGGATTGATAAAGGCGTGCACCGGCAAAGCATTTGGGTATTGTGGCGCACTTCAATGCCAAGTATTTTAACCGAAATAGGATATCTTACAAACCCGCAGGAAGAAAAATTTTTAGGATCCGAAAAAGGTCAGGAATATATGGCATCTTGCCTTTTCAGGGCTTTTCGTAAATACAAAGACGAACAAGAAGGCGTAAAAAGAGACTATGATGACGCTATTGAAAATCAGAAAAATTTAGAAAAAGAAGTGCATGAAACTATAAAAGAAACTGAAACCGTTGAAACCGAAGAAGAGGCAGGTAAAGATTCGCTTGTTTTATTAAATAAAACAAGCGTTGCCGACGAAAAAAAATATATCGAATTAATTGCGGTGGCAGATGTGGCTTTTAAAAACAAAAATTTTACCGACGCTAAATTGCTATATGAAAAAGCTTTAAAAATTCGCAATGGTAAAGATGAGTACGCCTCTAAAAAGTTAGACGAAATAAGTTTAGAGTTGAAAAACGAAGAAGATGAAAAGAAAAAGAAAGACGAGTTCGAAAAACTGAAAGAAACGAACGAAACAATTAAAAAAGAAGAACTTGAAAAACAAAAAAAGGAACAAGTTGAAAAACAACGAAAAGAAGACGCGGCAAAAGCGCAGCTTTTAAAATTACTGAATGAACAAATTAAAAAGGATTCGATAAAAGCATTAGAAAAAAACGTACAGGAAATTGTGTTTAAAGTCCAGTTTGCTAGCACGGATAAGGAACTCGACGCGAAAATTAAATTTGTAAATGTTCCGCAGATTTGGTTTTACAAAACGGGTACCGTGTATAAATACACATCGGGCAATTTTCAATCGTTTGAGGAAGCAACAAAACACCAAGCTAAAATAAAAGAACTTGGTTACAAAGATTGTTTTGTAGCCGCTTTTAAAAATGGCGTGCGTATGGATATTATCGAAGCAAAAAAATTAACTGCCTTGTAATATTAAACTGCGATAATTTTACAAATTGTTTTCTAAATTATTTTGGAGCTTAATCCCTCTCTAAGCTATATCATTTTGGCAAAGTGACACCCAAAAAGGATGCCGCTGCAATCGGGGCTAAAACAAAATGAACCTCTAAAGTAAATTCAACTTCACAATTTCAATTCTACAGGCAATTGATTCGCGCTTATCATTAGCCTTTTTGTAATTCTATCACGGTAATTTCCGGCCAAATGCCTAATCGCCCCGGATAACCCAAAAAGCCAAGTCCACGGTTCACATATAAATATTGATTTTCCTGCCGGTACAAACCTGCCCAATGTTTATAAATGTATTGCACGGGGCTCCATTTAAAACCCGGTATTTCAATCCCAAATTGCATGCCGTGCGTATGGCCGCTAAGCGTTAGGTCAATATCATTGTATTTTTTTTCTTGGCTAACCTGTACATCCCAGTGTGAGGGATCATGCGATAGTAAAATTTTATACGGATAAATTTCTGTTCCGGCGTGTGCATTTTCTAGTTTTCCATAACGGGGAAAGCGTAAATTTCCACCCCAGTTTTCAATACCAAGCAAGGCAATTTTTTCACCGTCTTTTTCTACAGCAACGTGTTCATTCATTAATAAACGCCAACCCGAATCAGAGTGTACATTTTTTAAATCTTTCAAGTTTTTTTGTTTTTCTTCGGGCGACGACCACTGTTTGTAATCGCCATAATCATGGTTTCCCAGACATGAGTAAACTCCATAAGGCGCTTTCAACATTTTGTAGGTTTCCAAATGTGGCAACGTTTCGTTTGTGTCAGAATTCACTAAGTCACCGGTAAACAATATCATATCGGGCTTTTGTTCCAATACCATGTCAAAGGCTCTTATTAAAGGCTTGGTATTTAAAAAACTTCCACAATGCATATCAGATAACTGTACTATTTTAAAGCCGCTAAAAGCTTCGGGCAAGTTTGGAGATTTTACTTTTACAGTGTGCACACGATATTTATATGCACCTTTTACCATGCCGTAGATAAAAGATATTGCCGGCAAGATAGTGAGTGTTAAACCCACGTAACTTAAAAATTTTAATCGGCTAATGTGATGGGTAATCTCTGTTGCATTAGCCGCGGGTTTAGTAAAATAAGAAGCGATCCATCTAAATAGCCTAAGCACATCATCAACTAATAAAAAAGTGCAACCTAAAATTTTACAAATTAGTAAAATCAGCCCTATGGCTGACACCATCCTAAAAAAATTATTCCACTCCGGTGGCGGATAAAATAATGAGACGGCGCCAATAATAATATTAAGTGACGCTAAAGTAAATGCAATCCCATAAATTATTTTCCTTTTCTGCACGCTGTAATCAACGCTCACAGTTTTAATTGCCTGAAAAAAATATAATTCAACAATAATTATTAAAATAAAAAAGAGAAGAAATTGTTTAAACATAAATTAATTTTTAAAAAATGTAAAGGTATTATTTTACAAAGCGTTACAAGATTTTTGTATTTTATAATTTAAAAAAAATTGCATATTTTAGGCTAATGTTACTCTGCGTAGGCGAAATGTACCTCAATATGCAGTTGTGTAAAATTAAACCATTTTAATGCCGTTTGTTTACAAACTATTCAATGTTTGCATTGGCGAAAAAAATGTAAGCTTTGTTAATTTAATGATAAAAATGTTGATTGATTTTGTCGAAATGTGTCATCCCGTTAAAAATGCTGTGGTATATTTGGCGCTCAATTTATAATAATTACAACCATGAAAGAAGTATATATCGTTTCCGCAGTAAGAACTCCAATGGGATCTTTTGGCGGAACACTAGCAGGAACATCTGCAACAAAACTGGGCGCAGCAGCAATAAAAGGCGCATTGGATAAAATTAACCTAGATCCAAAATTTGTTAATGAAGTGTTTATGGGTTCTGTTTTACAGGCCAATCTCGGACAAGCTCCTGCCCGG
>JAYTBK010000132.1:0-4836 GCA_043737035.1 Bacteroidota bacterium
ATGGCCCTTCTAAACCATTAATGTGGATATCTCCAGTATTACAAACATTGCAATTTAATTGCGGCCTAACGCCATTTACGTTTTGCAAACATTCAAAAATACTTGGAGTTGGGTTTTTTTTGAAATACGTAGGCGTATATACTTCTACCGGTACGGGGCTTTCAGTACGGCTTACTTCTTTCATTGTACCAGTGATTACAACTTCATTAAGGCTGTTTTGAAAATTGGTGAGATCGAAATTTACAACTAAATTTTCTCCATTCTTTAAGGTAATCGTTTTTTCCATTTTTTTAAAGCCGATACAGGAAACCTGAACTTTGTAAAATCCTGCCGGAACGGAATTGATTCTGTATTTTCCTAAACTATCTGTGCTTATACCGAAAGACGAACCTATTAAACCTACATTAGCAAATTCCACGGGCTTTCCTTCCGAAATAATTTTCCCGGAAAAACTGGCAGTTTGAGCATAATAGCCTGTAAATAAGGTGTTGAATAGAATCAGTGTAAAAATTTTCATCGTTATAAATATTTTACAAAATAATTTATAATTTTATTATTTTTAATTATTAATTTTGGTGTACCAAAAAGTATTTATGGAATTAAAAACAATTGAAAACTATTTAAAGGCTATTTTTCATCTATCGAACTGTAACAAAACTGCTGTAACCAATAAGGAATTAAGCGCTTATTTAAAATTTATTCCTGCAACCATTACCGAAAGTGTTAAAAAGCTGAGTGACTTAAATTACGTTATTTACGAAAAATCTTATGGTACACGGCTAAGTAACTCGGGTTTAAGAATTGCTATAGAAATAATCCGGAAGCATCGGTTGTGGGAAACTTTCCTTGTGAAAGAATTAGATTTTGAGTGGGACGAGGTGCACGATATTGCAGAGGAACTTGAACATATCCAAAATAAAAAACTTATTGCTCGATTATCCAGTAAGTTGGGTCATCCATCTTACGACCCACACGGAGATCCTATTCCCAATGCAAACGGAAAGTTTATGAAAACTAATTTTATTTTATTCGCAAATACCAGTGAAAAAAGGCAATATGTTATTAGACAAACATTAGATCATAGCAAGGAATTTTTGGCATATTTAAAAGATAAAAATTTATTGATCGGAAATAAAATCACGATTCTTAAACGAGAATTACTCGACAATTCGATAACCTATCAAAATTCAAAAGAACGAAATATCATTACGGAAACACTTAGTAAAAAAATTGTTCTTGAGGCGGTGATTAACTAGATGCATGAACCGTTAAGCACGAAAAACAGAAATAAAAAATCTTTAGATCGTAGTCAATTTATTATATTGTCAATCATCAGTCCATTAAATCATAAAGAATCATGGAAACAGAAAAAGAAAAAGAACTTTGGAAGATCGCTAAAAAGCGAGTGAGTTTTAAACGGCAACTGGCCACTTACATTGTAATTAATGGTATATTTTGGTTGCTTTGGTATTTTACGGATCGTAATAACGAAAGTTCGGGTGTACCGTGGCCGGTATTTCCAATGATTGGTTGGGGCATTGGTTTACTGTTCAGTTTTTTAGGCGCGTATGTTTTTATAAAGCAGAGCGCTGTGGAAAAAGAATACGAAAAATTAAAGAACAGATAATAATAAAAACCTACTATTTGTGTTTGTACAAATAGATGTTGTGGCGTTTATCTGCAAAATGCAGCCGGTAAGCGTTATCCATGTCAACATTTAAATCGTGCCAATTTTCCTGCGTAGTTATGTCGTTAATTTCACCTAAAATATAGATGTAGTCAATTTCTTTTTTATGAGAAGAGTCTTTTGCGGTGATCCAACTTACACCGTTTACATTAGATTTACCATTTAAGGTGAGGTATGGCATTTTATTTTTATCCCAGTTTAAAGGAAACCATGGCATATCGGCTTCATAGTTTTCCAAGATAATTAGCGGCTTATTAATTCCTAAATAGTTTGGAAAATGCGCTACACTAAACATCCATTTGGTTAGTAAATTTACAGGTAATACCGTACTGTTTTCTTTAATATGCGCAGCAGAATTGGCAATTGCAACTACTAACTCATTGTACTCGTTTATTTTTTTAGAGTGCAATTGCAATAGTAAAAAATGTGGAATAAGAAAAACAAGGCCAAACATTTTTGGATAAATTATATTTTGCTGACAAACAATCCAAAATATTAAAAATACAGAAAACAAATAGAGAAAACGATCAGACATCATTCCTGCTTGAGAGCCATCCGGAACAATAAAATACAAAACAAGTGTAAACATTGTAAGTAATAAAAATATAGTACTATCGAAATTTTTAACCAACAAAAATTTAAGGTTAAATTTATTTTCTGCTGCAACATATCCAACTAAAAATAATAGTATCATCGAAAACAGGGTGCTGTACAAGGTTTCCTCCGGAAAGCCGTAAACTATTAAACTTTTAAATGCCAACAAGTTGGATAACAGCGTTGTAAAAGGAATTGCATCGCCGCCAGCCGGGAATGTAACGCGATATTTAAAAAACAGAAAGCAGAGTAAGGTTGGTAAAACCATAAGGATGTTTGTGTATAATCGAGTTTTCCAAAGAGTACTGTGTTGCTTGCGCAATTTGTAAATTGCACGTAACTCATACACAGATAATAATGCAAGCAAGCAGAAATAGGATAATATGGCGGAAAAATAAGTAACCGTAATTAGTAAAAAAAGCATCAAATAGCGGGTGTAATGCACTTGATTTTTTTTGTAAATATTGTTATAGTAAAAACCTATCCCAAACATCAAAAATATGACCGATATAGAAAAATTATAGAAACCAAAATAGAAGAGTGCAGCGTGAGATAGCGGAATAGCAAGTAAACTTAACCCAACGGAAGACGGATTATATTTTTTAATTAAAAATCTGAGACTAACTGGAAACAAAATAAAATAGGATAATACCAGAATTTTTTCGGCAACTGCCGACGAAAAAATAGTTACAAAAAAAGTGAGAAATGCATGACTAAATAAATTTGGTGAAGGCGTTTTATTTAAATTAAAAAACTGATTAACCGTTGAGTTTGAGAAATAATATGTTAATAGTTTGGAATTATATATATGCGACGGACCATCCAAAGTAGGATAAAAATGATTTACAATTGCCGGAAGAACAGACAGTAATAACGCAATAAAAAAAATGCATTTTTCAATTAACGAATTTGAAAATTTCAACTTGCTATTCAACTGTTTATTTTAAATGTTACTTCAAAATGTATCAATAAATTAAAATAGGTGTTTGAGTAAATTTGATATGTAATACACATAGAAAACCGACTTTATTTCATGTATTTTTGTTTCACATCACTGTAAGTGGGAAAATTGTTGTAGTGCCAGTTCATAATTATAGTTCCATCTTTAATTAAAATTAATCCTGGGTTCGCGCGTACCATTGTTTTTAATACAACTCCATCGGCATTTGCAAAGTCGTACAACGCCTGATGTGCGTGCTTATAATCATCAATTAATTTTGCATCGCTTTGTGTTAAGGCTAGAAAGCCTTTGTTATCGGCGGAAGCTAATTTATAAAGATCATTTATTTTAGCATGAAGGGTTTCATCACCTTCGATTTGGCTAATGTCCCAGCAAATTAATAAAAACATATAATTTTTTACATTGAGCACACTATCTTTTATATCATTTCCACCTAATGATGAAATTGAAAAATCAACAATTTTTGGTGGATGAATGGCATCGTGAATTAAAA
Source organism: Bacteroidota bacterium (assembly GCA_043737035.1). Classification (GTDB taxonomy): domain Bacteria; phylum Bacteroidota; class Bacteroidia; order B-17B0; family Aurantibacillaceae; genus UBA4416. The sequence continues at coordinate 3,736 of JAYTBK010000132.1, forward strand.
TATTATCAGTAGCAACCCATTTCCAATTTAAGGTATCCTGCCACGGATAATTTTTCATATCGAAATGTTTTTGCTCGCCGTTTTTTAAATTTTCATAAATAAATCCAGATTCATAAATGGCCGGCTGATAATCGCTGCCGGCCTTCATATTATCTTTAATATTATCTCCAATTTTATAAGCCCTAAAATCGAGTGGCGGCAAATTCCTGTAAGCATAAATAGGAAACGCAAAGGATAAAACTATTGCAATTAGCGTTAATGAAACTGTCATTAAAGGCGAAAATAATTCGTTAATGTTGTCTTTTCCTGAAATGAGTAGCGTTATTAAAATCAATAAAGCAATATCTTTCCAAAAACTTGTCCACGGTTTTAAAACTAAAAAATCGCCAAAACACCCGCAAGTTGTTACTTTATTATAACAAGCCGAGTAAAAGGTTAGGAAGGTAAAAAAGACTATTTGCGTAAATAAAAGCCCGAGGGTTAATTTCGGTTTATAGCCTACAAGCAACATAAAGCCTAATGCCATTTCACTTACACATAAAACAATTGCCAGCGGCAGAGCAATGTGCGCGAAACTTTCGAAGAATGCCATACCAGAATCTGCCTGAAAAACCTCGAAATATTCTTTCAATTTATAGCTGAAACCTACAGGATCGTTCGCTTTTATAAAGCCCGAAAAAATGAATAAACCACCAACTAAAAAACGGGCAATGTGTGTAATAATAGCGAATTTGCTGATAAAACCGCTACCATTAACAAGGAGTACTAATACAAGCAATATGATGGCAATGGTAGTTTTGCTAAAGCATGGCGGACATACATAAAACAATAGTACAGCCAGGGCAATTGACCAAATTGCGCGGAAAATTTTGGAAAATAAAAAATTTTTCATAAAAGTATTTTCTTGTTTTTCAGTTTAGTGATTTTTATTTTGCGTTGTAAAAAATGAAATGGCATTTTTAGAAAAACAATATTGTAAAGTAAAATTAATTAGTTTAAAGAATGAATTGTTTTGTATTTTTTAACTAACAAACCGGCGTTATAAACTGGAGAGAACTGTTATAGGTAAATTTGTACTTTTGTAAAAATAAAATTCCTAAT
>JAYTBK010000133.1:0-1818 GCA_043737035.1 Bacteroidota bacterium
CAAAGGATCCAAAAAAACTGAGAATTCCCTTACTGAAGGAGTTATTGAATATAAAGCTACCGTAGTGGATGAAACTCACCCGATGGCAGGTTTGGCGCCGAGCTCCGCCACCGTAAAATTTAAAGATAACAAGTTTGAGCTTGAAATGAGTACGATGGGGATTTTTAATACCATGTTTGTGAGCAATCCGACCAAAAAAACGCTCATTCAAATGGTGAAGTTTATGGATATTAAAAATGCCTGCATACAACAAGAAGCCGATCTTAAAGCTGAAAATGACGATTACCAGTTAAAACTGGAAGAAACCAAAGATTGTAAAAAAATTGCTGGTTACAGATGTTATAAAGTGAAGGCCACAATGGTTAATAAACCTTCAGTAACCTTTGATGTTTATTATACACCCGAACTCGGTATGGATAGCATTAACCAGCTGTCGCCGTACAAAAGCATAAAAGGCATGCTAATGCAATACCGACTAAAAAAACTTGGATTGGAAATGTGCTTTACGGCAACATCAGTTAAAAAAGAAGATATAAAAGATGACGTATTTGAAATTCCTTCATACTATAAAATTGTTACTCGTCAGGAAATGAGTCAACTTTTTGTTGATATTCAAAAATAACCTTTCGTCATAATTATAAAACTGAAAGAACTATTTTTTATAATTTTCAGTGAGTAAATCGTAAAAACACAAAACAATTTTTAAAACCAAAACCATGAAAAATATATTTTTATCCGTTGTAGCATTAACTGTTTTATCGGTTACATCAATTAAAGCGCAAATCAAAGAGGGCTATGTTTTATATGATATGAAGCTTGAAGGTTTACCTCCGGAACAAGCAGCGATGATTGGCGAAATGGAAAATAAAGTAACTTTTAAAAACGGTAAAACGTTAATGGAAATGAGTTCGATGATGTTTACGAATCAAACGTTGTCAGATGAAAATGGTGCATTGATGCTGATGGAACAAATGGGAAATAAAATGGCTGTAAAACAAACCAAAGCGGAAATAGAAAAAGAAGAGGCAAAAAATAAAGATAAGGCTCCTGATCCTAAAATAGAATATTTGAATGAAACAAAAATGATTGCCGGTTACGAATGTAAAAAAGCCATTATTACAACGGTAGATAAAGACAAAAAAGAATTTAAAACCGAGATGTGGTATTGCGAAAAATTTGAAAATCCCAATAAAGATGGCCGTGGGCGCGGACAAAGTATCATGAAAGGCTTAAAAGGAATTCCGTTTGAATATTCTGGCGGCCAAGGTGGCATGAAGTTTAAAATGGTTGCTAAAGAAGTTTCCATTGAGCCAGTATCCGATAGTAAATTTGCACTTTCAACTGAGGGTTATAAAATGATGACAATGGATGAATTAAAAACCATACAAGGAGGCAAATAAAGTTTAACCACAAAATATTAAGAAGCCTTTTGTTATTGCAAGAGGCTTTTTTTATGGGCAAAAAATTTCTTAAAAATTTAAGCTGATTTTAAAACTAAATTTTGGAGAATTTAAATTCTGTTCGACGATTTAATTTATGTTCCACCTCGGAGCATTCCACTCCATTTTTACACCGGTTTATTAAATTAGTTTCGCCCATTCCTATTGTACTCAATCTAATTTTTTCAACACCTTTCAAAATTATGTAATCCATTACCGCTAAAGCTCTTTTTTCGGATAGTTCCTTGTTAGCGCTATCGTTACCCTTGGAATCGGTATGACTAATTAGTCCTTCCTTAAAAAGCCACTTTTTTACTTTGATTTAAAATTAGAGCATAGAAGTAGCATAAGACCACATTTAATTGGCAGTTTAAAGAAG
>JAYTBK010000134.1:0-1816 GCA_043737035.1 Bacteroidota bacterium
TGCCGCAATATTTTTTTGCACCGAAGAAACAATTTCCGCATTGCCATGCATTTGATTAATTTTTGCGCTGTATGGTGCACGCATAAATCTGTCTTTTAAATAAGAGTAGGTTCCTGAAAGACTATCGCGGCCATAGATAATTATTTTTATATTAGGCCCACCTACACTTTGCCAGTTTGTTATTTCTCCCGAAAATATTTGCATAAGCTGTTCGGTAGATAAACTATCAACCCCTAATTTTGAATTGGTAATAATGGCGAGCGCATCTACCGAAAACATAATTTGGAGTGGTAGTACGCCATTTTTTTTCGCCCGCTCAATTTCAGACGGTTTCATTTCGCGCGAACAATTAGCGATGTCGGTTTCGTTATTTACTAACGCCTCAATACCTACACTTGTACCACCACCCGAAATATCAATCTTAATTTCACTATGCTCTTTTTGGTACGCAGCTGCTAAATCTTTTACCATTGGTAGTTCGGTATCGGATCCTTTAATAACAATGGTGTTACGTGTTATTATTTCATTCAATTCAGAATCAGTCTTTTTTTCGGGATGACAACCGTTTAAAACAATTACAATTGATAATAGGGCGTAAGTAAATTTCATCGGTTCAGGTTTTTGTTTTTGTTTTGGTTCGGAGGAATTTATATCGGTTTTATTTACATGTGGTAGCGTTATGGAAATTTATATTTTTTTACGCGCCATTATGTAATAAGTTTATTCAGTTTTAGTTTCTTTTATTTATTTGTCAAATGTCAGTAACCAATCTTACCGTTATATGAATGCAATGTTAGGAAAAAACATATTTAGACAAAATATCATATAGCACCGATTAATTAATAATTTCCACCAATTGTACGCACGTTAAACTTTTCGTTTTCAAATTTAGGTAAGCGCAGTAGTTTTTTATTAAAGCCTGTTGTATCCGTAAGGCTTTTCATAAAAGCAATAATGTTATCCACTTCTTTTGTGCTTAGACTAAGTGAATCAAATGGTAACGTTTGATTTTTAATTTCTATACCTAAACCTTGGCCACCACCTTTGTTATAAAATTGTACCACTTCGTTAAGCGTTTTATAAATGCCGTTGTGCATGTAGGGCGCAGTTAGTGTAATATTTCTCAAGGTTGGTGTTTTAAAGGCATATTGGTGTATTTGCGCTTTTGAGATTTTGATACGGCCTTCATCAGTATCAATTATTTTTTGGCTGATGTTTAATGGCACGCCTATAACTTCGTACTCAGTATCATTATAAGCCGGTGGAACTAACCCATTAAAAAGTGGAAAAAAATGGCAACTGCCACACAAGGCTTTACCGGCAAAAATAGTATAACCGTTTATTTCGGTAGTGTTAAGTTGTGTGTAATCTCCATCAATGTATTTATCAAAGCGGCTGTTTAATGAAGTAAGATTTTTTTCATATTCCGAAATTGCTTTTAAAATTCCGTAGTAAGTGATCGTTGTATCTTCTGTTCCTGCAAAGGAGCGTGTAAATAAATTACGATACTCGCTACTTTGTTTCAGTTTAAAAATCATGTCATCAATGGTTGCATTCATTTCCTTTAAATTATGCAACACATCGCTTGCCTGATGTTCCAATTGCCGAGCCCTTCCGTCGTAAAAGAAATTTTTTTGAAACATTACGTTTAATAGAGTAGGCGTGTTTCGTTCTAAATTACTTTTATTCTCAAATGCCATAGCCTGCTGTAATCCATCGGTAAAAGCCATTTCGGGTTTATGGCACGATGCGCAGGCTCTTTGATTATTACCCGATAAAACCGGATCGAAAAACAACAATTCGCCGAGTTTAGCTT
>JAYTBK010000135.1:0-4809 GCA_043737035.1 Bacteroidota bacterium
TACAGCAGTGTGCCGTATTATACCGTCATAAAAAATAGCCACGTCGGTTGTGCCACCGCCAATATCAACTAAAACTACTCCAGCTTCTTTTTCTTCATCACTCAATACAGCGTCGGCGCTTGCCAATGGTTCTAAGTGTAGGTCAACTGTTTTTAATTTTGCACGATCAACACATTTAAAAATATTTTTAACTGCTGAAACATGCCCGGTAATGATGTGAAAATTTCCTTCTAATCTTATTCCTGAATGACCGATTGGGTTGCGTATTCCGCCTTCGTTATCAATAATATACTCCTGAGGAATAACATGTATAATCTCTTCACCGGGACTCATTACTAACCGGTGCATATTATCGATTAGCTGATCCACATCGTTTTGGTTAACTTCCTCATCTAACGATCGGCGGGTTACCATTCCACGGTGTTGCATACTTTTAATATGTTGGCCGGCAATGCCTACAATTACTTCTTCAATATCAATATTGGCTTTATCGCTCGCAATTTTAATTGCCGTTTTTATCGACTCGATAGTTTGTTCGATATTTGCTACCACGCCTCGCTGAACGCCAAGCGACTCGGCTTTCCCGATGCTTAAAATTTCAACTTTGCCGAATGCGTTTTTATAACCGACTATGGCTGCAATTTTCGTTGTACCAATATCTAAACCAACTACGAGTTCAGCATTTTCGGGTATTCTTTTTTCTGTTGGTTTATTGTCCATAAACTTATTTTTTAGTGCAAACCACTTGGTTTTTATATTTTATATTGATAGTAGCATATTTATGCCAGCCATCGGTTTTATTTAATCCTTCCGTGTAAAACAATTTTAGTTTATCAAATTTTTCTTTTATTTCCTTCGCATCTTTTACTTCTCCGAAAATAATTTTGTGGCCGCCCACCGAAGGATACAATTCTATTTCCTTATCGCCGGTTACATTTATTTGATGTATCAAACATGCCAAGACGGAATCTTTGGAAATGAAATCCGAAATAAAATAAATATCATCAAGCACACTAATATCTTTTAACACCGCATTTTTGCCTAGTTCGTTTATGGATAAACTAAAACGCTTTGCATAAGTTTCATTAATATATCCGGTTGCAATTAAAACGCGTGCTGTGTAATTGTTATTCAGCGGCATTAATTTCGATCGGTCATCGATGTAGTAACTTTCTCCATCCAAATTAAAAATTCTTACCAAAGGCGTGCGCTGGGTAACATCCATTGTAACATCGCCATTTACATCAATCGCTACTTCCGCATTTTCAATTGATGGGTGAGAGTTTAGCGCTTTTTCGAGGTCGGTGACATGAATGTTTCCGAGTTGCGATTTTAAAATGGAATCTTTTCTTTCTTTAAAAAATTCCTTCACATCTTCCTCATCAATAAAGCTATTCTCATCTGCATTTAAAATAGAAACAGTTAAATTTTCCGAAACCACCATTTTTTCTTTTTTCGTTACAAACGCAAGAGATGCGAATAAACCTGATAATCCAATAATCCAAAGAACGGCAACAACTATTTTACGTATGTTTATTTTTTTCATTTTTTAGTACGATGTACATTGTCTCACTTCTGTTGTATAGAAGTCTGCGTTTGCCATATTCATATAAATACAACTGCGACAACAGACATTATACAATTCCATTTCAAATTCCTCTCTCAATCTTTCCTTTCAACAACTCTTTAATTGGCTCAACCAACAAATCAATATCTCCCGCTCCCAATGTGATTACTACTTCTGTAGCGTGTGTTTTTAAAAAGTCAATTACATTTTCTTTTTTTACTATAAATTTTCTTTCCAGCTTCATTTTTCCTAGCAACATTTGCGAGTTAATACCGGGTATCGGTTTTTCACGCGCCGGATAAATCTCTAATAAAATGCACTCGTCCAACATATCAAGGCTTTCAGCAAAGGCATCTGCAAAATCACGCGTCCGCGAAAAAAGGTGCGGTTGAAAAATGCCGGTTACTTTTTTATCCGGATACAGTTGTTTTACGGATCCAATGGTAACTTTTAATTCTTCTGGATGATGCGCATAATCATCAATATACACTTGATTTCGTGATTTAACATGGTAATCAAACCTTCGTTTTACACCTTTAAAAGAACGTAAGGCTTTATTAATTACATCGCCTTTAATGCCTAATTGCTGGGCAACAGCAGTTGCGGCAATCGAATTTTCAACATTATGGAAACCCGGAAGTCCTATTTCCACTTGGTTTACAACTTCTACAGGGCTGATGATGTTATAGCAAAAATTTCCTTCAACTATTTGAACGTTATCAGCACAATATTCAGTATCTAAATTTAGTGAGTAGATAAGGCGTTTACCGTTCAGACTTAAATCGTTATCAACATTTTTTTTAACAATCAGAAATCCATCTGGTTTTACCTGACTGGCAAATTGAGAATACGAGTCGAGCATTTCATTTGCAGTTCCATATATATCCAAGTGATCTGCGTCAACGCTTGTTATAACACTGATGTAAGGGTTAAGTGTAAGAAACGAACGATCATACTCATCAGCCTCAACTACAACCAACGCATCTTTATCAGTAATATCGCCCAATAATAAATTTGTATTATAGTTACGCGAAATGCCACCCAGAAAAGCGAAACAATTAATGCCGGCTGTTTTTAGAATATGGGTAACTAGGGTGGTAGTTGTTGTTTTGCCATGTGTGCCGGCAATGGCCACGGTTTTAAATTGTTTAGTAATTTCGCCAAGCACCCATGCTCGTTTTTGCAGGTTTAAATTATTTTGCTGAATATATATTAGTTCCTTATGATCTTTAGGGATGGCAGGCGTATACACAATGAGTATTTCTTCAGTAGCATAGGCGGAAAATAATTCTTTTAAAAAACATTCATCTTCATGATAGTGAATTTGTATTCCTTCATTTGCAAGTTCAATGCAAAGTGGCGTTTGGGTTTTATCATATCCATAAACGGCTTTGTCGTAATGATTAAAGTATCGGGCGAGCGCACTCATTCCAATACCGCCAACGCCAATAAAATAATATAATTTGTAATCGAGTATATTCATCACAACTGATAGTTGGCTAATTTTAAAACTTCCATTGCAATAACATTTGCAGAATTATGAAAAGCCATTTGACTAATGTTGTTTGTAAGTGTTACTTGTTGTTCGGTATTGTTTAGCAAATCGATTGCCGTAATTACAAGATGTTTGCTCGCTTCATGATCTTTGATTAATATCGCCGCGTTTTTATTTACTAATGCCATTGCATTTTTAGTTTGATGGTTTTCTGCAACATTTGGCGATGGAACAAGAATACACGGCATGCCGATGTTACACAATTCTGAAACCGAACTTGCTCCAGCCCTTGATATAACTATGTCAGCTGTAGCGTAAGCAAGATCCATTCTCGAAATAAACTCCAGTGGATAAATGGAGTGGTTGCTAAAGGGCAGCGCCTGAACCGTTGCTTTTTGGTAATATACTTTACCTGTTTGCCAAAGAAGTTGAATATTGTTATTTGCAAGTAATTCAAGGTTAGAGCCAATTGCCTCATTAATGGTTCGCGCACCTAGACTCCCACCAATTACCAAAATTGTTTTTTTGTTAGCACTTAATTTATAGAATTCAAGCCCTTCGTTTTTTTTAAGTTTTGTATCACGTATATCCTGTCTTACGGGATTGCCGGTTAGTAAAATTTTATTTTTCGGAAAAAATGTTTCCATGCCTTCATATGCAACACATATTTTATTCGCTTTTCTAGATAGTATTTTATTTGTGAGCCCTGCATAAGAATTTTGTTCCTGCAACAAAGCCGGAACGCCTTTGTTAATTGCTGCCCGCAATAGCGGCCCCGAAGCATACCCGCCTGTACCAATTACTACATCAGGTTTAAATTCCTTGATGATATTTCGTGTTTTTAATAAGCTACGTAAAATTAAAAATGGCAGTTTAAAATTAGAGATGGTGAGCTTACGCTGAATACCTACAATAGGAACTCCAATAATTTTAAAACCTGCGTTGGGAACCTTTTCCATTTCCATTTTTCCGAGTGCGCCAACAAAAAGTATTTCAACATGCGGAACCAATTTTTTTAGTTCGTTAGCAATTGCTATTGCCGGAAAGATATGTCCACCCGTTCCGCCGCCGCTTAATATTATTTTTAATTGTTTCATAAGCCTAAACCCGGCAACTCTAAGAAGGAGAGTTGATAAGGGAAAAATGTTTCTTATTCGGTTATAATTTCCTTTGTGCCTTTTTCTTCATTTGCCCTACTCACACTTAAAATAATGCCAATTGCTATACACGTAAACCAAATCGAAGTTCCGCCCATACTTACAAGTGGTAAGGGTTGTCCGGTAACGGGAAATAAATTTACTGCCACCGCCATATTTATCAATGCCTGAAATACAAGACTAAAACTTAGCGCCACAGCCATTAAACCGCCAAAGGTTTTTTCTGAATCTCTTAAAATACGTATACCTCTAAATAATAAAACCATATAAAGGAAGAGCATAATAAATCCCGTAAATAATCCATATTCTTCAATAATAATCGCATATATAAAATCGGACGAAGCCTGGGGAAGAAATGCTCGTTGTGTGCTGTTACCAGGGCCTTTGCCAATTACGCCGCCAGTAGCAATTGCTATTTTTGCTTGCTCACTCTGGTAATTATTTTTTGAGTCGCCTTTAATAAAATTTTCGATCCTCGCTTTCCAAGTTGGGCCTCGTCCGCCGGGAATAGATTCGGGTACGTTCCAAACCCAGATTAGAAATATAGATGCTACTATTATACACAGCCCTAAAATTTTCATAATAATCTT
>JAYTBK010000136.1:0-1814 GCA_043737035.1 Bacteroidota bacterium
TAAAGTTGCGATTTGAAGAGGGGTTGAACTGGCATTAGTACTTGTTGAACCATCGCCAAGCTGTCCGTAAAAATTATAACCGCATGACCATGCTGTTCCGTTACTTTTTACAAAGATAGAGTGATAAGTTCCTGCCGCAATTCCTATTACACCTGTAAGGCCACTAACCTGAACAGGAGTTGTTTTACCTATAATTGTTCCGTCGCCGAGTTGACCGTATGCATTGTTTCCGCAAGCCCAAACCGTGCCGTCATTTTTTAAAAATAAGGAGTGACCTTCAGAAGCAGATGCTGCTATGATGCCTGTTAAGCCAATCACCTGAACCGGGCTAAGTTTACCTGTTGATGTTCCATCGCCTAATTGACCGGAATAGTTTTGACCAGACGACCACACAGTACCATCATTTTTAACAAAGAGTGAGTGATGATTTCCTGCCATTGAAGTGATTCCTGAAAGGGAGTTTACGGCTACTGGCGCCGAGGTATTGCTAATAGTTCCAATTCCAAGCTCACCATCAGCGTTGCCTCCGCTTACTTTTGGTAAATTATCGCTACAAGTATAAAGCGAGTGAAAAAATCCTCCGGCAATAGTCTGTCCTTTTATGGAGTAATTAAAACTTCCCACGATAAAAGAAGCTGATAAAAGTAAGTTGGTAAATTTAATTTTCATGATTTTGTGTTTTTAGATGATGATTTAAAAAAGTATTGAAACGATGGTGTTATTTATTTTAAAATAATAATTTTTTGTATTTGCTCGCTTTGGTTTGCTTTAATTTAATGTGAATATACTCTATTTGAAAGAATAAAACAAAACTTTCCTTTAAAATATTTCTTTGGGGATAATCAAAATGCCATTGAAAATCAAAAATGGGTTAGTTTAATTATTTAGCTAATAATGCTTGTAATACAGCGTAAAACAAACAAAAAATGCGCTTTCTAAACATGATGTCCGTTATCAAATATCATTTTAATGACATACATCAACTTATTTAAATTCCTCAAAAACCCTAAAGCTAATTGGGGTGTTTTAACCAACTTCAATCAAACTAAATTAAACTTATTTAATACTTAAGCGGTTTGGCTTTCAAAAACAATTAATGTAGTTCAATGAAATCAACCTTCGTAAAAGGTTTAAAGATTAATTTGTACTTTTATCGGACAACAATGATTAATAAACTTAAAAAAGAAATTGCCTAATTATAAATCTATAATTCAAGAACGAATGAACTTTATTGTACCAACCGATTTTTCAATTAACGCCAAATATGCTGCTAAATATGCTGCAATGCTAGCGCAAACAACAAATTCTACGATTAGGTTATTACATATTTTATCTCCGCCCCTATTCGGGGACGATAAGCTAGATAGTGTTTATAAAGAAAAAGTAGCTTCTTCGAAAAACGAAGCCTTAATAAAACTAGACGAACTGAGAGATGAAATAATCTCGGAATACGCTAATATTACCTGTGATCATATTACAAGAGTAACGGAAAACTCAAGTGAAAATATTGTTTCTATTGCACTTAATAATAAAGCGGACTTTATCGTTATGGGCACAAGAGGTGCCGGATTAATTAAAAAAACACTTTTAGGAAGTAATACCGCAAGTGTAATTGAAGATTCGCCAATACCTGTTTTTGTAATCCCCGAAGAAGTTTCCTTTTTAAATCCGAAAAAAATTGTATTCGCTTCAAGATTTCACAATAGCGATGTACAGGCCATAAAGCAGTTATCAATCATTGCGTCTGCCTTTAACGCTGAGCTAATTATCGTCCATTTTATTGAAAACAAAAAAGATGAAGAAGCTTGTTCTTT
>JAYTBK010000137.1:0-1811 GCA_043737035.1 Bacteroidota bacterium
TTGATCCGTTTGTAGGGCAACTTTATTCTGACGAAAAGTTTACTAACGTAGAAATTAAAAAAGCAGTAGACGATAACGGAAAATCTTTTTACAAACTCATTATTAAAGTAAAAGAGAAAATTGTTGCTGATGGTATTAATGATCTCACTTTTAACGCGGCCAACACCGGAACATATTTAAATGCCGAAGGTTTCAATGCGGCCATCGAAGCTCCTGACACAATTGTTGTAGATATGAGGAACCATTATGAAAGTGAAGTTGGGAGATTTGATAATGCGTATTGCCCCGACGCCGATACATTTAGAGAAGAACTGCCGCTGGTAGTGGAGCATTTAAGGGGCAAAGAAAATAAAAAAGTAATTATGTACTGCACGGGCGGCATTAGGTGCGAAAAAGCGAGTGCCTACTTAAAACATAAAGGCTTTAAAGATGTAAACCATTTGCGGGGCGGAATTATACAATACGCAAAAGAGATACAGGAAAATGGGTTGCAAAGTAAATTTAAAGGTGTAAATTTTGTATTTGATGAGCGTATCGGCGAACGTATAACCGACGATGTTTTATCTTGCTGCCACCAATGCGATAAACCTTGTGATACGCATGTGAACTGCAAAAACGACGATTGCCATTTATTATTTATACAATGTGATGCTTGCAAAGAAACGATGCATGGATGTTGCACGCCAAAATGTGTGGAGATTGCTGCCATGCCTATTGAAATGCAGCGCGAATTACGTACGGGACGGATAAAAAAAGACGACGAATCTTTGTCGGTTTACAAAAGCAGGTTACGTCCAAACTTAGCTGTAACTTTAAAACATATCAAAACCGAAAATCAAAAAAATAATAGTGAATAATATACGTTGTGATTTGTATATTCGTAATAGTTATTCTTTCAACACACTGCACATTAATTCTTTAATTGAATAAAAATGCCAATCTATCATCAACTCGGCAAAATTCCGCAAAAGCGACATACTGTTTTTAAATCCCCGCAAGGAAATTTTTATTATGAGCAATTATTTGGTACCGAAGGGTTTCATGGGTTTTCGTCGTTGCTTTATCATACCCAAAGGCCTACACAGATTAAAGAAATTTTAAAAAGCTATGACGTTTCCCCTAAAGTTGCCGTTGATAAAAACATAAAATCGTTGTTATTAAAAGGATTTGAAATTAAACCCACTGATGATTTTTTAGATAGCAGAAAAACTTTATTATTCAACAGCGATTGCTATATTGGACTTGCAGCTCCCAAGCAAAGCATGACCAGTTATTTTTATAAAAATGCAGATTGCGATGAAATGCTTTTTATACATAAGGGAACCGGAACGCTTAAAACATTAATGGGAAATATCCGTTTTGAGTACGGTGATTATTTGATTATTCCGCGCGGCATGATTTACCAAATGCAATTTGACACGGCAGATAATCGCATTTTTTATGTAGAAACGCCTCATCCGTTATACACACCCAAACGCTACAAAAACGCCAGTGGTCAGCATTTGGAGCACTCGCCTTTTTGCGAACGCGATTTTAAATTGCCTACACAGTTAGAGACACACGATGAAAAAGGCGACTTTTTAATAAAAGTAAAAAAAGAAGGGATGATGCATGATATTGTTTATGCAACTCATCCTTTTGATGTTGTTGGATGGGATGGTTATAATTTTCCATGGGCATTTTCTATACATAATTTTGAACCGATTACTGGCCGCGTACATCAGCCGCCACCCGTGCACCAAACCTTTGAAACTCCCGCGTTTGTTGTTTGTTCGTTTTGTCCGCGTTTATACGATTACCATCCGTTGGCT
>JAYTBK010000138.1:0-4799 GCA_043737035.1 Bacteroidota bacterium
TCCAATTCCTTGTATGTTTAAGCCCAGTAAGTCATCAATGGCCCAAATGTTAAAGCCAAAACCTGCATTAAACGTTACAATACTTGGATACTTGGAGGGCGAACGCATTGTATAGCCAACCCCTGCCATCAGATAAGGCTCAACACGAAACAATTTTGTAATAGTCCATTTACCGTTTAAATCAACAGCAAAAAATGTACTACTGGCTTTTAAAATATCGCTGTTTACAATTTTGCCCTTCTTTAAATTATTGTAGGTGAAGGCTAGTTCAACATTCCAATTATATTTCAATTCTTTTTCAACGGCCAATTTCGTGGGATAAGGCAGAACGTTCCAAGATGTATTAGCGTCAAACACTTTATTAAAAGGATGGCCGTCATCGTCGACTACATTTCCGCCAAGTTGAATGATCCATGGGGTTTTCGTAATAAAATGTTTAAACCCTTGCGACGGCGAATATTTACAAACCAATAACGGATGTTTTTTTTGAGCCGTTAAATTTTGGGCGAATAGAATTACCAAAACCAACATCAAAGGGAGTGATTTGTAACTGTTGTAAAAAGCTAATTGTTTTAATGCGTTCATAAAAACTAAGTTAAACAAATATAGATAAATTTAGTTTATAATAGTATTGAAGGCTAACTATTTAGCTTTTAAGAACGGCGGTAACGCTGTTTGTTCCTGCTATACCTTGATAGGATTCTATATTGTTGGAGATTGCATGGCAGAAACGCTACTACCATTTATTTGCAATTATCGTCAAGCAAATGTTGCGCATCATCATCATATTGACTGGTATAACCGAGTTCTAACGCCTTTTTTAAATTATTGCAGGCATCCGATTTTTTGCCGTCCTTTAAATTTATAAGCGCTAAATTTTTGTAGGCGTATGAATTTGTGTTATCCAAATTCAACGATATTTTTAAATCCTCATACGCTCCTTTTACATCGCCAAGGTTAAGTTTTGCAAAGCCACGGTTGCTGTAAGCGTAAGGGAATTTGGGATTAAGTTGTATGGCTCTATCAAACATTGTTATTGCACCTTTAAAATCATTTTGACGGAGCTTTACAAAGTATGCAATATTATTCAAGCCAATCCAACGTTGGTTGCTATCAAGGCGCATAGCTTGTCGGATGTCTTTTAAAGCTTTTACGGTATCTTTATTTTCAGCGTAAGCGATTCCGCGATCAAAAAAAGAGGCGTAATCCAAAGGATCAAGAATAATTGCGCTTGAAAAATATTTTAACGCGCTATCCCAATTTTTCTTTAATTGATAATTGTGGCCAATACACTTTAGTGCATTTTTACTTCGTGGATTTTCATCGAGTATAGAATGAAGAACAACAATGGCCTGATCGTATTTTTTCAACTTATTTAAACCTTCAGCTTTTCTTCCTTTTAGCAAAGCATCGGTTGGTTTAATTTCTAACCCTTTATCGGCGCAATTAATGGCTTGCTGATATTTATTATTAACTAGATAGCACTCAGTTTTTAGCTGATGTGCCCGTATATACTCGGGTTTCAGTTTAAGTGCTTCATCATAATCGTCGAGAGCCGAATTGTATTTTTGCAATACTTGCTTGCAGGCGCCGCGGTTGATGTATGTGTCGGCAACTTTATAGGTATTGGTAGCCTGATCTTTAAAATCAAGCGCTTTCGAAAACTTTTTAATTGCGTTTTCCATATCGTTTTGCTGATAAAAGTAGTAACCTTCATCGTTGTACTTAGCAAATTGTGTTTGAGCGAAACCGTTTACGAATAGAAATAAAAACGGAATGATGTATGATATCTTCATATAATATTAAATATGTAAGTTAATAATTTTTACGGAATTATTTCTTTTCGAAAACCAGTGTCTTTTTATTGAAATCGGCTGCGGCATTAATCACATCTTTAAACCCTTCGAAATTTGCAAGTGGATATTTAATAACGCGGTAATCTTCATAAACGGTGACGGTCATTTTATTTCCTTCCAGCGTATATTCGCTTACAAACTGAGCCGCGTCTTTTCCATCAATAATACACCTTTTATCTATTTTAATTTCATCTGCATTTGTGATCTTATAATTATCCGGAATGGTAATTTCTAATATGCGTTTTAAGGAATGTGTGCTGTAAATATCGCCCTCGGTTACTCGTTTTTTTGCTTGGTACAGTTCAGATTGTGTTCCGATAAGCTCACCAATTTTAAAAATAATTTTATCGCCCGCGCTTTCTATCACATCCGGTATGTCCTGAGTATAGTTTACTTTAAAGGGTTTAATAAAAATCGATTCCTTATCTGTATTGCTTACCAAAGTGTTTTTAGCGGTTTCCGGTTTCCCTAATGTGTAATACCCTTTGTTTACTTCCAACTTTTGCTCTGCGTTAAGTAGTTCGTAGATGGGCTGAATATAATAGCCATTGTAGCCCATTAAGTTTTGTTCAACTTCTAAATGAGCGGTAAAAGTGTTGGCATCAATTGTAGTTTTAATATTAATGTTGTGTGCGGACTTGATGTAATCGTTAACCGGAATTTGTTTTATTCGGGATGATGGTGCACCAATATCGCCAATCGTAATTTCTTTAATAAATAATCCATCGTTAGCCAGTGTATTCGGATTTGGAAATCCAATACGGCTTAAAACTTCGGTAGGTGAAGTGTACTTATCAATGGTGGGAAAATAAAATAAGATCTCATCTAAAAAAGAATAGCTCGGATATTTGGCATCAAATTTTTTATTTAACCGGCTTGTCGTAAAGACCAATTCAAAAGGTATTTCCAATTTCCTAAACGCTGCAATATATAGCCTTAACGAGCTCGATTCGTTAAAAGCTTTTGCCTGCAAGGCGCTTATCAAATCGGTTTCCTTGTTATTCACACCAATATCGTATTGTAGTTTAATTAAATTTTCTAGTGCCCGAATTCGCTCTTCAGGTGTTTCCGCTTTATTTATTTTATTTTTCTCTATAACTTTCTCAACTGCTTTTTGCTGTGCTTTATCAATAACAAAAAGATCGTTGTAATACCACTTGGCAATTGTTTCCCACGTATAAAATTTCGATTTGCTTTTATCCGTGTTATATGCCAGTTGTATTGAAAATGCATATTTATTGGCATTGGTTGCTGAGTATTTTTCTTCATCAACTGCAGGCATATTTTTATGCTCAAAATTTATTACGTTTTTTAAAGTGTCAGTTGCGTCCTTAGTAAAAGGATTTAAACCGTTAAATGATCTTGTTTCGTACACTAAATTTTTCGGGCTAATAACCTTAAAATTATATTGTACAAGCGGCATTTTGTTTTGTATCTTATAAAATGCGTATGGATGAAACGTATGCTTATTGGTAAAATAGTATTCAACGTCGCAGCCAACATCTACGCCATCAACCGAAAAAATGGTGTATGGGCCACTGTCTTCTAAATTATCCACACGCTTTACGTTATCGGTATTAAATAAAATTATTTTGTTTTCCGGTGTAATGCAACGGGCTTTTAATTCTATTTCTTCATTAACCTGACTTGTTGGAATGTAAACTTTATTGATTGTTTCAATAGCCTTTTGTGTATTAACATGATAAATAAGATGATGCGTTTCATAAATTACCGCCTGCCCATCTTTATCATAAGCTACTTCCAAAATATTATTATCTCTTACCAATACAAGCTCAGCAAGCTTTTCATCGTTTTGCGGTTTATAAACTGTAGGTTGTTTTTCCCACGCAAAGGTTTTATAAAAATAATTTTGCGCTTTTGCGTTTGACACTAAGAGGATCAATGACAAACAAATTATGAAGTTTAAAGAGTAGAAGAATTTCATATATTTTTTGAGTGTTTTGTGTGCGGTGAGTTTGCCGAACGTTATGCAATATTTTTCCAAATTTTATTTACGAAAAATAACCCTGGCTATTTCGGGCTATAATTTATTTAATGAAATTGATTTGTTGTTGTTTTTATTTTGTTCGGTAAGAAATTCTTCCCAAACGGGAAAGTCGGTTTTTGGTATGGTTTTATTTTTTACGATGATGCTGCTGGTAAATACAATGTTCATTGGCCTTGCAACGTATGAGGTTTGGTAAAAAAAGTTGTTTTTATTATAAAGTACGTTTGAGGGTAAAAATTTTACGGAATTATTTTCTTCCAACAATAAATTAACGATCATTTTTTTAGTGAATGCAAAATTAAATTCCAAGCCAAATTTTTTATCTTTTGTCGAATAATCTTCCATATAATATTTATCGAAATTTAAGTTTGCAAAAATTTCTTTTGATGTTTCGGTAATGTAATCGGGTAATTTAAATGTGTAGTATATTTCGAGCGGGCAGTCGCGCTGATTCTTATTTATAACAACAGTATCAAGTTTAAATTTATTGTTTCCTTTTTGGCAGTAACCATTAAAATACTGGTAAAGTTCTTTATACGATTTTCCTGAAATTCTTTCCTGTAGGTTTACTTTATTGTATCCTTCGGTTTTTATAATGCCAGAACCTACCAGAGTTTTGTTTACGATTTTAACGCTAACACTATCTATATAATAATTTTTTAGGTGCGATAAATCAGGCACTGTTTTTATAATATATTCTCTTTCATTAATTCCTATTATTGCTTCTTTGCCTTGTATAAAAGAGGTGTGGGTTCCAAGATCCTGATGCTTTCCGGTGGCATCTAAAAACAAACACGTATCTTTTGTAAGGTATGCTGCAATCATATGATTTGCGGCCATTGGGGCAGGTACTTCCGAAAATTGATAGGGTATATCTCTCGTTCCTATCCACGTTAAATATATTGGCAGGTTTGCAGCGCGGCCCATTGAATTTA
>JAYTBK010000139.1:0-1809 GCA_043737035.1 Bacteroidota bacterium
AACTCGGCTAAAGGGTCGGCCAGGCGCCTGCCAATACTTACAGCGCCCCTAACGGTTACATCTTTATCCGGAAATTCTTCGCGCGCAACATCGCTGGCAGAATAAACAGATGCGCCTGCTTCGCTTACTACAATTATCGGAATTGATTTGGGTAACACATCAATGTTACGCACAAACTGTTCCGTTTCTCTACCCGCAGTACCATTCCCAATTGCTATTGCTTCTAAATTATGGCGTTGACAAAACGCTAATACAACCATTTCTGCCTCTATTAATCGGCGTTGCGGTTCGTGTGGATAAATTACAGTATCTTCCAGTAACTTACCTTCTTTATTTAAAGCTACAACTTTGCAACCCGATTTAAATCCAGGATCTAATGCCAAAATAGATTTTTGCCCTAAGGGCGAAGCCAATAACAATTCGCGGAAATTATCGGCAAAAACAATAATCGCTTTTTCGTCGGCTAGCTGTTTGGTAAATAGACGCATTTCAGCTTCGATACTAGGGTGAAGCAATCGTTTGTAACCATCTACAATTGCTTCTTTTAATTGAGCAATACATTCTGAATGGCGCGACGTAATAATTTTTCGTTGGATTAAGTTTATGGCCTCATCATTATCAATAACAATGTCCATAATAAGTACGTCTTCCTTTTCGCCGCGGCGCATGGCTAATAAACGGTGACTTGGACAAGTGGCTAATTTTTCTTCCCACTCAAAATAATCTTCAAATTTTTCACCGGCTTCTTCTTTACCTCTTATAACGCGGCTTTTTATGATAGCAGTTTTTTTAAACTGTTCACGAATGGTTTCACGCACAATAGCATCTTCGCTCATTATTTCTGCAATAATATCGCGCGCGCCTTGTAAAGCTTCTAATACAGAAGGCACTTCTTTTTCGGCTGACAAAAATTTTTCAGCTTCTTCAAACACCAAATTACTTTTTTGCTCTAAAATAAAAAGTGCTAATGACTCTAAGCCTTTTTCGCGTGCAATGGTGGCTTTGGTTCTGCGACGAGGTTTAAAAGGGAGATATAAATCTTCTAACTTACTTAATGTTTCAGCATCGTAAATACTGTTTGCTAATTCGGGCGTTAATTTGCCCTGGCTTTCTATTGATTTTAAAATAGATTCGCGACGTTGATCCAATTGGCGTTGGCGATCAATTTCGTTTTTAATATTAATAATTTGTACTTCGTCTAAATTACCTGTAACCTCCTTACGGTAACGGCTAATAAACGGCACTGTGGCACCTTCGTCCAATAATCGGATAGTAGCGGTAACATCCTGCGTATTTAAACTTAATATATCGGCAACTTTAAAAAATAATTTGGCTTCGCTCATAATAATCTCTTTCGCATAAATATAATTGTATTGCGGGTTTTATAAAATTTGTTTTTTCAACAAAAATACTTTAAGAAATTTTATAAATTATTTTAGGTAAGAAGGCTATTGTTTAATAATTTTAGCACTATCAATTAATTTTTCATTATTAAATACTTGCAAAAAGTAGATGCCGTTTTGTAAATTTTGGATATTAATGTTTTGTTTTTTTAATATTAACTGTTCTTCTTTTACTAGTTCGCCTAACATATTAATAACTTGTATTTTGTTAACACTCTCTATGTCTATGTTAAAAATACCAGCAGTGGGATTAGGGTATATTTTAAAAGCGCCCACATCAATTTTTATTTCGTTCAGATTAGTTGTAGCAACATAGGTACATGCACCTGAATACTGCGGATTAGTGTATAAAACAAAATTATTATCAGAGTAGCACCTAAATGGGGCATCGCTTATGGGATGATTA
>JAYTBK010000140.1:0-1809 GCA_043737035.1 Bacteroidota bacterium
ATGCACATTAAAAGTTTTTATACTTTCGTGATTTTCCTTTTCGGAGTTTCATTTTGCTTTTCTCAAACTACAAATACTAAAAAATTTCCTTCTTCATACAGTAACACAGCATTTTGCATCGAATCGTTCTCCGACTTGCGCCATTTTTTAGTATTTGTAGTTTGAGAAAAGCAAAATGAAACTCCGAAAAGGAAAATCACGAAAGTATAAAAACTTTTAATGTGCATAATTTTAAAGATGTAGTAAGTTTTAAAAGTAATATAATTTAGGTTGTTTGTGTTATTTTTTATAATAAATTAGTCAAGCACATCCAATGTGCCAAGGCCTTCTCTTAATACGATTGGTTCGGTTCCTGAGCAATCAATTACAGTTGAAGGATACAAATTTCCAAAACCACCGTCAATTACAAGGTCAACTTTTTTCGCATATTCATTATAGATCATTTCCGGGTCAGTAAAATAATCCAATATTTCATCGTTAACATTGTGCAAACTTGTGGTGATGATAGGATTTCCTAAAGCATTAACAATATGGTTACAAATGTTATTATCGGGCACGCGTATGCCTACCGTTTTTTTATTCTGTTTCAATAATTTGGGTACGTTATTATTCGCTTCAAGTATAAATGTATATGGACCCGGTAAAGATTTTTTCATAATTCGAAATACCGAATTTGAGATTGGCTTTGTATAGTTGGAGAGGTGGCTTAAGTTTGAACATACAAAGGAGAAATTGGCTTTTTCGGGTTTAATGTTTTTTAGCCGGCAAAGTTTTTCAATTGCTTTTTGACTGGTGATATCGCAACCCATGGAATAAACCGTATCCGTGGGATAAATAATGACACCATCATTTTTTAGAATTTCAGCAATGGTAGAAATATCTTCCGGGTGCGGGCTTGCGTGATTTACTCGAAGTAACATGAATTAAAAATAAACAAAAAAACAACCCCTTTTGTGCAAGGGGTTGTTTGTTATCTATAATTTTACAAAAATAGGTTTTATGATTTAATGCATATGTTTTAAATTAACACCGTAAAGTACTATCCAAACAATAGCTATTATTAAACCAAAGGCAGCCGTACTACCGCCAATTATACCGCCAGCTCCCAAAATGAACGCAGATATTGGCGGAATAATTTCGCCGATTGCATAAATATAAAATCCTTGTTTTTTTAAATTCCACATTTGGATAGCGCCAAATAAGCAAAGTAAACTGCATACAATGCCAATAACTAAGTTTGGTAATGCGTTTTCCACAGCTTTGCGGGCGCTTTCCTGAAATTGCACCATCATACCGGAAGCATCACCACCATTGGTTGCCATTGTATCAAACATACTAGCCGAAGCCTTAGCCGAAAAATAACCGTAGATAGAAAAGATGATACCCAAGCCGCACCCTATAAAAGTTAAAATGCATAGTACGGTTATAAATTGCGGACGTTTGGGGGAAGATGCCAGATTTGGTTCATTAAAAATTAAATTCTCGTTTTCCATGATGTTTCTAATTAAAAAAAACAGCCCATTCAATTTGAAGGGGCTGCTGATGAAATAAATTTATTTATTAATGTGTTTTAGCATTTACAGAATCAACTGCTTGATTCATTTCTGATTGCATTTGCTGGCTACTATTTTCTATTGCTTCTTTCCATTTGTCACCCATGTCAGTTCCTGCAGTTTGCATCGTTCCGATTTTCATTACCAACAACGTAGTTAAAATTAAAGCAATTAACCCGCAAACCATACCTGCAATCGCTAACCCTTTTTTTCCACCTGTTTTATTTGCCTGCATCATCGCCATCACACTAAGTCC
>JAYTBK010000141.1:0-1802 GCA_043737035.1 Bacteroidota bacterium
AATCGGCGGTAACAAAAAATTTAAAATAATTCAAGTCAAACGATTTATAATTTGTGTTATACGTATCGTTAAAAGCATCGGGATTAAATGTGTTATAAGCAAAACTTTTTACATTAGCACTTAGCGTTATTTGCTGTACCGGTCCACTTTTTGGCATCATATTGCGGGTAAGGTTTGCGAAGCCAACAGGCGTTTTGGAGCCGAAAGCATACATTGGTGCAAGGGTGAATTCGATTTTTTTTTGCAGCAAGCTATAATTATAAAAAGCGCAACCCAACATAAATTTATTGTAATAGTTATATCCTAAAATTGGTAAATAGTTTACAACATTGTAATGCGGATCGTCGATGCTACCTACCAAATGTGCCTTAAATGATTCTGTTCGTTTAAATATACCATGTGTGCGCATGGTGTTATTTTTACGGTTTATTTCCGGCATTGCATTGTCATAATCTATGATAAATTCGTCCACGTCAGCCGGAGGAAATTCAATCAATTTTTTATTTCTGTAGGGAAACCCGTTGTACCAAACGGTACCAACTAACACACCGTTTTTTAATCCCGAAACGGAAACAGGCGAATTTACCTTCCGGTTATTTTTTAGCAAAATAGCATGGCTTTTATCTGCAAACTGCTTATGTTTTAAAATTTTATAATCAATTTTTTTATTTGTCACCAAAAGATCTTCAACAAACCAACTTAAATCGGCATTAAAATAATATTGTAAGGTTTTAATTAAATCGTTGGGTTGTGGATGCTTAAATTTCCATTGCTCGTAATAAAATTTCATTGCTTCATCAAATTTTTCGCGACCTACATAATTCATCAGGTAATCAAAAACCAACGCACTTTTGCTGTAAACTATAGCACCATAATTGTACGATGTAAAGTCGGCGGATGAAGTTAAAATTGGTTGATCAGTATTTTTTTTTGCACTTATTAAATAAGCCAATTCGTAATACGTTTTGTGCGTAAATTTGTTGAGTCCAAAAAATTTAAATGTACTATCACGGTCGAGCAATGCTGCGAGTGTTTTGTTTGGATATTTTGTTCGGATGTATCTCATTTCATAAAAGGAATTGAGTCCTTCATCCATAAATGGAAAGTCGCGTTCGTTACTACCTAAAATACCATAAAACCAATTATGCCCTACTTCGTGCATAATTGTCGTTTCGAGTGTAAAGGCGCTTCCGCTATTACCAATTATCGTTATGTTTGGATATTCCATGCCGCCTCCGGCACTTATCGTTCCATCAATGGCGGTTACATGATTGTAAGGATAATCGCCGTTGAGCTCCGAATAAAATGCTGTGGCATCGGCGATATATTCGAGCGAACGGCTCCAAAGCCTAACTTCGTTATTGGTAAAAAACGCCCAAGTATCAACGGTATTTCCGCTGTGCGGCAAGTAAACTTTTCCTTTTAAAACGTGGAAGCGTTTATCGGCAAACCAAGCAAAATCGTGCACCCTAAATTGTTTAAAACGGACGGTTTTAAAACTTGTATCTGATGGAAGAAAAGCAATATCATCACTATAATTTTTTTCCTCAATCATTTTTTCAGTTTCTGCAACTTTAGTTAGCAGCCACGCTTCTTCCTCTGGCTCGTCAATTCTATCGCCGGTTGCAGCCAGTAAGTAATTTTTAGGAAGCGTGATCCGCACATCAAACGAACCAAATTCGCTATAAAACTCGCCTTGGTTTAAATATGGCATCGGGTGCCAGCCACTATTATCATACACCGCAGGTTTTGGATACCATTGTGTTATCGCGTAAGCCTGACCAATATGCCCGAGTCGTGAA
>JAYTBK010000142.1:0-1800 GCA_043737035.1 Bacteroidota bacterium
TACTTGTACGTTATTTTTTCAAATGGAAGGTGAAATTTCGTTTGAATCTTTAAAAACAAAGGAGCAAATTTCCTCTTTTTTTGAAAGTGAATTTCCGGATGCCGTTAAGCTAATGCCAACATACCTCAATGATTGGCTTACAAATCCTACATCGGCGTTAGTTACAGTTAAGTGCGATCCCTGGGTTTTTGACGATCGTATTGCACTAATTGGCGATGCGGCGCACGCCATCGTTCCTTTTTACGGACAAGGAATGAACTGCGGTTTTGAAGATTGTGTTGTTTTAAACGAATTAATGGAAAAACATAATGGCTTAAATGCCGAATGCTTAAGCGAATATCAAAAATTACGTAAGCCTGACGGAGACGCGATTGCTGACTTAGCGATTGCTAACTTTATTGAGATGCGCGATAAAACAGCCGATAAAACGTTTTTATTACAGAAAAAAATTGAAGCGCGCTTTAGCGAAAAATATCCCGAAAAATGGATTCCGTTGTATTCGATGGTTACGTATTCGCCACATATACGGTATAGCGAAGCTTTAGTAAACGGGAATAAGCAGCAGAAAATAATGGACAAAGTAATGGCATTAAAAAATATTGAAACCATTTGGAATAGTGAAGAAGTTGAGCGGAAAATTTTAAAATTATTATAGAGCGTCATGCGGAATGTATTTCAGCATCTCATATAAGTATCGTTAACTATTAAGTTACCTTGAAACAAGTTCAACATGACTGTTAAACAAATTAATAAATGAGCGAAGTAAAAATAAAATTAACTGACGAACGACTCGTTGCATTTGAACGCATACTTAATATAATGGATGAGTTGCGTGCAAAGTGTCCGTGGGACCAAAAACAAACCATGGAATCTTTGCGGCACTTAACAATTGAAGAAACATATGAATTGAGCGATGCCATTTTAAAAAAGGATAGCAACGAAATTAAAAAGGAGATTGGCGATATTTTATTACATCTTATTTTTTATTCTAAAATTGGTAGTGAAAATGGCGATTTTGATATAACCGATGTTATAAATGCGTTATGCGAAAAAATGATTTTCAGGCATCCACATATTTATAGTAACGTTAAAGTAGAAAATGCGGATCAGGTTACTGAAAATTGGGAAAAATTAAAACAGAAAGAAGGCAACAAAGGTGCGTTATCTGGCGTTCCAAATAGCATGCCGTCGTTATTAAAGTCTTTACGCATACAAGATAAAGCACGGGCCATTGGCTTCGACTGGGAAAAACCTGAACAGGTTTGGGAAAAAGTTCAAGAAGAATTAAATGAGTTTCAACATGAAGTAATTTCGATTGCGTTAGCAACCGATGAAGCAGAGAAAAAAAATAGTCAGGAAAAACTTGAAGGGGAATTTGGGGACGTTTTATTTTCATTAATAAATTATGCGCGGTACCTTAAAATAAACCCGGAAGACGCTTTAGAAAAAACGAACAAAAAATTTATTTACCGTTTTAATTACATGGAAAATAAAATAAAAGAACAAGGTAAAGCCTTAGCAGACTCTTCTCTGGAGGAAATGGATGTTTATTGGAATGAAGCAAAAGGTTTTGAAAAGTAAAATAATCGTGGTGGTAAGTGACTCTAAGCAAATATCATACAATTTAATTGATGGGAAATCCACGCGATGACATATAAATAGAATATGGCCGTAATACAAAAAATATCAAATTGGCTAATCTCTCAAAAAGAATCGCCAATACTTAAAAATGAATTTTTAAACTGGACACAAGTAACTAAAGTAGTATTACTAGCATACGATAACCAGTTAAGTAACGTG
>JAYTBK010000143.1:0-4758 GCA_043737035.1 Bacteroidota bacterium
AACAAAGTAAAGAAAAAGTGGATGCGCTCCGTGCATTTGGCGCTGATGTTGTCGTTTGTCCAACTGACGTAGAACCGGAAGATCCAAAATCGTATTACTCGGTTTCATCACGCTTGGTAAAAGAAATTCCGAATTCATGGAAACCTAATCAATATGATAACCTCTCTAATTCGGCTGCGCATTATGAGCAAACCGGCCCTGAAATATGGGAGCAAACTGAAGGCAAAATAACGCATCTGGTTGTTGGCGTTGGCACGGGCGGAACAATTTGTGGAACCGGTAAATTTCTGAAAGAAAAAAATCCAAACATAAAATTATTGGGCATTGATACGTATGGTTCGATCTTTAAAAAATTAAAGGAAACCGGTGAGATTGATAAAAATGAAATTTACCCATACATCACCGAAGGGATAGGCGAAGATTTTTTACCTCAAAACGTTGATATTAATTTAATTGACCATTTTGAGAAAGTAACAGATAAAGACGCTGCTATCATGACGCGTCGCATTCCGCGCGAAGAAGGTATCTTTGCAGGTAACAGCGCGGGATCGGCAATGGCCGGATTAATGCAAATGAAACATATGTTTAAAGCCGGCGATGTTGTAGTGGTAATTTTTCATGATCACGGCACACGTTACTTAGGTAAAATGTTCAACGATGACTGGATGCGCGACCGTGGTTTTCTGGAAATTAAAAAACCTAAAGCACTTGATCTAATTTCGTCGCATAAAAATCAAAAACTCTTAACTATAGAAGCCACGTCGACTATAAACGATGCACTTAATATGATGAATAAATATGGTATTTCTCAAATGCCCGTTAAAAGAGGAAATGAATTTGTGGGTTCGCTAAACGATAGCATTTTATTTTCAAAATTATTTGAGAATCCAAATCTTAAAACGAAAACTGTTTCGGAACTCATGCAGGCTCCGTTTCCAATGGTGTCAGAGCAAGCATCTATGGAAGATATTTCTAAACTTATCAATAGAGAAAATAATGCGGTATTGATGACAGATCTTTCAGGAAGTGTTCATATTATTACTAAGCATGATTTGATTCAAGGAATATCTCAAATGAGTAATTAACCTTTTATCATTTAAACTACATCCTTAATAAAATATATCCGCGTGCAAGCAGTATTACGTGTTATATTTATAATACGAATAAGCTATTCATTAAAAATTAATTATGAAAAAAACTATTTTTGCCGCATCCTTATTTTTGGCGGTTATAGCCGCAGCTCAAACTACCAAACCGGATAATTGGTTTAATTTAGATCCAACCAACGATAAAGTAAATGGCGTTAGTACCGAAAAAACTTATGCTGAATTACTGAAAGGTAAAAAGTCAACCACCATAATTGTGGGCGTGTTAGATAGTGGCGTTGACTATACGCACGAAGACCTTAAAGATATTATGTGGACCAATCCCGGAGAAATAGCGGGTAACGGAATCGACGACGATAAAAACGGATATATTGATGACATACACGGTTGGAATTTTATAGGAAATAAAGATGGGCGAAACATAGAAAAAGATAATCTTGAACTAACCCGGGTTTATAAAGGCTTATCAGAAAAATATAAAAACAAAACAGAAGCCGACTTTAAAACCAAACAAGATAAAAAGGATTTTAAATTTTATCAAGTGGTTAAAGCCGATTTTGATAAAGAAGCGGCAGAAAGCGAAGCTCAGTCGAATCAATACAAATTTATAAGGGAGGCCGTTGCTGGAGTAGTTGAAAAAATTAAAAAAGAAAAGGGAAACAACGATAAGATAACTGCCGATGATTTGAAAAAATTTGATGCGAAAGAACAAAAAGATAAACAAGGTAAAATGATTGCTTTGAGTCAAGCCACATCCGGAATGGAAGTGGAAGAATTGTTATCGCAACTTGATGAAGCCATAGCAAGTATGGACGGAAACCGATTAGATGTAAATGTTGATACACGTACTTTGGTGGGAGATAATTATAACGACGTATATGAAAAATATTATGGCAACGGCGATTGTAAAGGACCTGCAGCTTTTCATGGTACACATGTAGCAGGCATCATTGCTGCCTCGCGAAACAACAGTGTTGGTATAAATGGCATAGCTGATAACGTGCGTATAATGAGTGTGCGTTGCGTACCCGATGGCGATGAGCGTGATAAAGATGTGGCAAACGCTATTATATATGCAGTTGATAACGGCGCCGTAATTTTAAATATGAGCTTTGGAAAAAAGTATTCGCCCGGAAAAAAAGTAGTAGATGATGCCGTGAAATACGCAGAAAGCAAAGGGGTGTTACTCATTCACGCTGCCGGCAACGCACACGACGATATTGATGAAGTAGTACACTACCCGTGCAAAAAAATGCAAAACGGTAAAGTTGCTAAAAATTTTATGGACGTAGGTGCTCTAAGTTGGAAACCAAACGATGCCATTGCGGCCACATTTAGTAATTACGGAAAAAAAACAGTGGACATATTTGCCCCCGGCGTTGAAATAAAATCTACCGTACCTGACAAAAATCAATACAAAGAAGCCAGTGGTACAAGTATGGCAGCGCCCGTGGTTGCAGGCGTTGCAGCTGTTTTAAAATCGTACTATCCGCAAATAACTCCAAAACAAATGATTAAAATATTAAAAAAATCATCAGTTAAAACTTATAAAGATGTTAAAGTTATTAAACCCGGCACCAAAGACGAATTGGTTGAATTTGATGAATTAAGTACAACGGGTGGTATTGTAAGCCTTTACGAAGCTATGAAAATGGCACAAAAAATGTTTAAATAATCAACTCATTTCATTGCGAGCTGTTACCTTAAAATTTGATATTGCTTATAAACTTTTTTGGCATTGACGTGTTTTGATAATATCTTTATTACTATATGCTTTCCGGTAAACAACTTATATTAGCTACAAAACCTTACATGGTTGAAAACAGAACGAAAAGCTGGTTCCTCACTTTATCCTCTTTCCTTATTTTATTTGCTCTGTTAGCCGGTACCGTTTTTAATTACCATTGGATATTAAAATTTGTATGCAGTATTTGCGCGGGTTTTGTTATAGTGCGGTTATTTGTTATTTACCATGATCATCAGCACAAAGCCATTTTAGATCGGTCGCCCGTTGCTAATGCACTATTTACCTTATTTGGATTTTATGTGTTGGCGCCAAGCGGCATTTGGCGCGCCAGCCACGATTACCACCACAAACACAATTCCAAATTATTTAGCGCCAGCATTGGCTCATACCCTATTTATACAAAACAAAAATTTGAAAAAATATCAAAATCCGAACAACGTCACTACCTGTTTATTCGTCACCCGCTAACAATTATATTTGGTTACTTTTTTACGTTTATGTACGGCATGTGCATCAAATCGATCATTAACCGGTTTTCAAAAAATATTGATTCGCTTGTTGCCTTGATTTTACATTTGACCTATCAGTTTTGCGTTTTTTATTTTTTAGGATGGCACACATGGATTTTTATGTGCGTTATTCCACATTTAATTTCCGGTGCTATGGGAAGTTATTTGTTTTACGCACAGCACAATTTCCCGACAGCTATTTTTGCCGGAAACGAAGAGTGGACTTACGAAGGCGCCGCGCTTGACTCGTCGAGCTTTTTAGACGTAGTAACACCGTTACGATGGGCCACTGCAAATATTGGTTACCACCATATTCATCATATTAATTCGCGTATTCCATTTTACCGTTTGCCAGAAGTGATGGCTGCTATACCGGAGCTTCAAAACCCTAAGCGAACCACGTTAAAACCAAAAGATGTGTTAGCTTGTTTCCGACTAAAAGTTTGGGATTACGAGCAACAAAGAATGGTGGGTTTGTGAAAATTTTAGTTCACAAACTAGTTCTTTTGTCCGCAACCTTCTGCTGAAAAAAGCCGTAGCAAAGCGGAGCCCTAAGCAGCCCGTTTAGGCGCTCATAAAAAATACTTTCATAAATAAAATGAGAATTTTTAAACCTAATGTTTAGCCAATGGCTTTTTAAATTCATCTTTGGTGAGAAGCAAATCATCGATCAATTTAATCACAAACTCCAGTTGCTCTTTTTTGCTTAAATCTGTATTATCCAACACAATAGCATCTTCGGCTTGTTTTAACGGATTTTCTTTTCGCGTTGTGTCATCATGGTCGCGTTTTTCCAAACTATGTTGTACTTCTTTAAATGAGTGATATTCGCCCTTGCTACTCAATTCGTCGAGCCTGCGTTGTGTGCGAACGTCGTTTTCGGCTGTCATAAATAATTTTAATTCCGCATCCGGGAAAACATGGGAACCAATATCACGCCCATCCATTATTACGCCTTTGTTTTTTCCCATTTCCCGTTGCAGCAAAACCATTTTATATCTCACTTCTTTTATGGATGCAACAGAACTAACGTTGCTTGCAACTTGCATCGTACGTATTTCGCTCTCCACGTGCTCGCCATTTAAAATAACTTCCGATGTTTTACTTTGAGTATTGTAGATAAAGGAAACTTCGATATCGTGTAACGATTTAATTAATCTTTCCGTATCGACTTTATTATCACTTATTATATTGTTGCGCAAACAGTAAATGGTTACAGCGCGATACATAGCGCCCGTATCAATATAATTGTAATTGAGTTTTTGTGCCAATGCCTTTGCCAGCGTGCTTTTTCCGCAAGCCGAATAACCATCAATAGCAATTGTAATTTTTGACATTAAGGTAAATGTATGGGTTTTTTATTTTACTATAAAACAAAAAATTGTTATTAAATTAT
>JAYTBK010000144.1:0-11179 GCA_043737035.1 Bacteroidota bacterium
ACGCGTGGAAAGCCTTATACAGCGTATCGGTAAAAAAATACAATGAACCTGAACTTATCAGATTTTTAGATACTTACCCCGAATATCCTTTTGTAAAAAGTATTGAAAGGGAGATTCGATTGGCACAAAATATTTTAATTCCGATAAAAAATAAAAATGATAAAATAGGTTACGTTGACACTACCGGAAAATGGATCATTTCGCCACAATTTGATGACGCCGGAACGTTTAATGAAGGTTTTTCATGGGTTTGTAAAAATGACAGCTGCTATTACATTAATAAAGAAGGAACAAAAATCAATCAATCTGTTTTTGACGAAACAGAGGATTATAAAAACGGAATTGCTATCGTTAAAAAAAATAATCAGTACTTTTTAATTAACCGTACATGCCAAATAATTAGCGCGGCATACGAGGACATTAATACCGAATCGAACGAATTGTTCGTATGCAAAAAAAATAATTTTTACGGAGCTATAAATCCTAAAGGCGACATTATAATTCCTTTCATCTACCAAAAATTAGGCGACTTTAAACATGGTTATGCCTATTATTTTAATGATAAATATGGGTTAATAAATACAAACAATGAGTGCTCAAAACCAATGTGGGATTGGATTTCAGAAACCGATGTAAATAATTTAATTACCGTAAAAAAAAGTGAACGATTTGGATTGATGCAGGTTAATCAAAAATTGTTGATTGGTACGGTTTATGAGTTGGTAACTCCGTGTGATAACGGAATTTATTTATTAGTGAAAAATAATTTATATGGATTTTACGATGCTTTGCAAAAATGTTTCCTCACTGATATAATATTTGAGTACAATAAAAATTATCCAAACACATATTACACTAATGGAAAACAATTTAAATTGATCCTCAATAAAGAGGTTGCGCTGGCGGATTTAAACGGAAGGAAAAGCATAAATTTTGGAACTTTTACCGATGTTTTTTTTACAAAAAATGATGCGATAAAAATCATGGCTGGTAAAACATTTGGATTTGTAGACAGAAAACTCAACGCAATTACTGCTACAGAATTTGATGAAGCCTCGGATTTTGAAGAAAATATAGCAATAATTAGAAAACAAAATATTTCCTGTTTAATTAATAAAGAAGGCAAACGTATTTATACTTTAAAGGATGGCAGTTTAAAAAAAGCAGCCCCCGAATTGTACTTTTTTAAAATAAATAATTTAACGGGCCTAATAAACGTAAGTGGTGAAATCTTGTTAGCCGCAGAGTATGATTTTATAAAACATCTTACAAAACATTTGTGGCAAGCCGGTAAAAATAATGAGCAGTTTATATTTAATAATACTACAAAAAAACTCATTAAATTATAACTGAATTTTTTTAGGCAACGAAATTGTGAATGTAGTTCCCAAATTTTGTTGTGTGGTAAACGTAATTTCTCCGTTGAACGCGGTTACACTGTTTTTTACCATTGCTAACCCTAAGCCAGTTCCAGTTGCTTTTGTGGTGAAGTTAGGTGCAAAAATTTTAGCCTTTAAATGATCGGGTATTCCACAGCCGTTATCTTTAATTTTAATAATTACATTTTTTTTAGCACTATATGCATCAATATAAATAATACCTACAACTCCGTTAGAAATAGCCTGCTCCGCATTTTTTAAAAGATTTGTAAAAATACGAATGCACTGCTCACGGTCTGCCTTAACGTACAGTTCGGGCTCTATATCAAAACGAATTTGGCAAAATGTATTTTGTTTAAATAGCAGCGAAACGTTTTCCAAAACTTCGCTCAGGTTTACTACATTAAGCGTCGTTTTTGGCAATTGCGCAAAGTTTGAAAATTCCGTTGCAATGTGGGATAGTGTATCTATTTGCTCAATTAAAATTTCCGAAACTCTATTCACCCTTTCACTCATATCCTCAGGGTTTGTTTTAGCAACACGCTGAAGGTGCTGTATGTTAAGTTTCATCGGTGTTAACGGATTTTTAATTTCATGGGCAACTTGTTTTGCCATTTCCCTCCAGGCGCTTTCCCGTTCCGAACGGGCGAGTAATTCTGAATTCTTTTCGAGCTTAACTAACATTTTATTATACTCTTTTACAAGGTCACCAATTTCATCTGTGGCATGCCATTTAATTGATTCGTTAGGAGTGCCAAACTTAATATTGGAAATTTGTTGTTTTATTATTCGTAAAGGTTTTGTGAGAAGATTTGATACCAATAACGCAACCAGTGTAGCTACAACAAACAATATTGTATAGATATTAATAAGTGTAGTTAAATAAACAGTTAATTCTTTTTCCAAATCTTTTTGGCGTGAGAAGTACGGTAAGTTTATATAACCTAAAAGCATATCGCTCTTATTATAAAGCGGAACATACGCCGATAAATACTTAAGCGAACCTATGCTTTCTTTTTGTGTGTAACCTGCTCGAGCCTGTTTCGAAAAATAACTTAACGCATTGGGGTGCATAAACTTTGAGAGTAATCCCTGCTCATAAATAGCGGGCTGAGAAGTTGAAAACAAGACGCCTTTTTTTGTAAAGAGTGAGATGTCGCTTCCGAATAACAACGCTAACTTTTTTAACGTATAACCGGTGTAATCTTTATAGGTTGCATCTAATGTGTTTAAATCGCCAATGTTTTGCTGAAGCTCAATCAAAACCGAATGTGATTTAGAAATAAGTTCCTTTTTATTTTTTGACTCGAATTGCAGATCCACTACCCACACCGTGCCAATAACAACACCTGTAAGAGACAATACAATGATAGATACGAAAATAAATTGAATGCGCGTATTAAGAGATTGAAAATGGTTAAGCCTATTATTAATGAGTGAACCTGAAAATGCAGAAATCAAAACGATAAGTGAAAAAAATAGAAATAAATAGGAGTTAGACGTAAATTTTTGCCAGAATCCTGTTATGGAATCGCTTATTATAATGATATTATTTTTTTTATAGCTGTATTGATAATGCCTGTAACTATCATTGCCATCATCAAAAAACGATTGATTTAAAAACAATGGATATTCATAGTCACCATGCGCGCTTTGCAATTTTTCGGAACTATAAACTGCATATGAAATATCTTTCGACTGTAATTTACTTTCAATAGATTTATCCAATAGTAAATCTGGGAACGCCCCCAAATTAATTGCAAGTTTAGGTTGAAGTTGTAGATATAATCTATACGTGTTTTCCTTTGTTTTATTTACATCTTCAATATCTATTTTTGCCACATATTTAATTGGTTTTTTATCTACATCAATAAAATAAAGATCGTCGCAAATGGTTTGAAAACCAGCTTTTACTTCGTTAATAAAATAATTTTCAATTAAATAGGAAGGATCGTCTGATTTGAATACGTGTGTTGAATCATTAGAAAATAAACCCATGTTAATCTCATACCTCTCAAAATATCCGCTAAAGTTAACTTGTCGTATCTGTTGTTCAATTTGCGCCGCGCTTAGCGGTAATAAAGACAACAAATTTTTTAATTTGCCATCTGTTTTAATTGCGGAAATTATTTTAGTGAATTCATTTTCGGCAATTACATCCTGTCTCTCGGTTAAGCTCAAAGAGATTGCATCAAATGTTTGTTTTTTATTTAACTGCTCATATTTACTGA
This sequence comes from Bacteroidota bacterium, assembly GCA_043737035.1. Classification (GTDB taxonomy): domain Bacteria; phylum Bacteroidota; class Bacteroidia; order B-17B0; family Aurantibacillaceae; genus UBA4416. Next base: position 3,611 of record JAYTBK010000144.1, read on the forward strand.
ACAAACTAAATACGATAAGCGTGCAAGTTAAAACAACGAGCCCCGTATTAATAAAATTGTACGAAGCTTTGTATTTTCTTAAAAAGTATGTTGCAAGTATAATTGATACCGGCCACAAATATTGGATATAACTTAAATTGTATGTGTAACATATGGAAGCCATGATAATTGCAGTGGCACAAAAAATACTGTTATGAACGTAGGTAAGCTTGCCGTTACTTAACAAACTAACGATCGTTTTTTCCACAATAAGATAAAAAGCAAACAACAAAAAAGCCACGGAAAGCAATCCAACGAGGCTAAGCCAGCTAAAATTAAAAAGCTCATTGATGTTATACGAAATTGTGGAATTATTAATAAGACTGGCTATTAACCAAGGAATATTGAAATACAAAAATAACGCACTCAGTGTATTTAGCGAAAGGGCGATAACACTAAATAATGTGCTTCGATGCCTGAAATTGTAATTTAATTTATACATAAAAACAGCGCATAAAAAAATGAGAAAGCTGTTAATGACATTATCGCCTAAATATGAAAAATAGAATGACGAAGCGTTTGCAAAAATTCCGGCATCGTACAAAATACTGTTATAAAAAATGTTGGGATACTTAAACCAAATCATCAGCGATCTTATTACAAAACATGCAACAGTAAAGGTGAACAGTAAGGTTATTTTATTCTTTATTTTTTTACGCAGGTAAAAAAACAATAGCAAAACAAAAAGAAATCCGGCTGTTAATGCAAATGTGATTGCGTAACCGTTTACACCTTCGTTTTTATAAAGTCCGTCGCTTCGGTAAATTTCAAAAAGTGTTTTACCGGAAACTGATTTTATTGCCGGATTTGCGTAATTAAATTCGGTGGTGAGTTTAGTATTTGGAGGTAGATTTAACCAGCTACTAAAATTATTATTAATATATGCATTTTCAAAATCATATTCCGGTTTAATAACGATAAGGGCTGCGATAGTGCATTTTTTATTTGTGTTATCCTTACGCATAATACATTCGTACCACCCATTCCGAATTTTAAATAATTGCACATTAAAACGCGCCGTGTCGGAATCCATGTAAACATCGGGCAAGCCTTCACTCGCAAAATAGGAATTATTAAAAGTGCTCGCGTATGCGTAAAGATCAACAGCAGGCTGGTTATCCGACCAAAAACACAAACTATCATTTTCATAAATATAAAACGCTATGCCTTCTTTTTTATAGATTGAGGAAAGATCGCCGGTATATTCTTTAAAATAGTTTTTAGCTTTAATGTTTTTGAGTTGCTCTGATATTTTACTAAGATATTTTTGGGCCAGCCTTTCTTTACCTTGTAAACTTAACTCAGCGTTATGTGCCAACTCGCGAGTTGTGTAGTTGTTAGAACGCGCGATTAAAAATGAAATTAGCGCGCAAATAGTGGCGCAAAATAACAACAGATATAAATTTATAGCCCTTCCGCGCATCTTGTTTTCTAAAGCAATTTACTCATTTTAACTATTTTTTAGTAATAAAAATTTAATTTTGAAGTTTTAAGTATATTTGTGAACATAACCTATAAATATGGCTAAGAAGACCCCGACAGACAAACAACCCGTGTTTACCGAACTAAGTAACAGCTTTCGTTTTTTTCCTTTTAAAAATCAAAAAGCACCTTACATTGTCATCATTTTATTGGGTCTTATTTTTAATTTAACTTCGTTGCACAACGAATACGCGTTGGATGATGGTATTATTATTCATCAAAATGATCACGTAATAAAAGGCGCTTTTGGTATTAAAGATATCATGACCAAAGATGCCTACGAAAGTTTTTACCGTAAAATGAATGCTACGGATCAATTGGCCGGTGGGCGTTATAGGCCATTATCAGTTGTTAGCTTTGCGCTTGAACAGGAAATTATAGGAATTTATCCAACAGGAAATTATGTACCTTCAGAAGATAAAAACCGAAATGGAACACTCGAAAGAAATGTTGATCCATACAAAGCTGAATTTAATAAATGGAACGACCTCAACAATAATAATGTTGTAGAACCTAATGAGTGCATGAATTGCTGGGATACCAATGAAAATGGGAAACAAGACCTCGACAGCGAAGATATTAATGACGATGGAATTATTAATGAAGTTGATTGCCAAGTAAAAGATGCCTCGATCAGGCATGGCGTAAATATTATCACTTTAATAATTGGGGTGATGTTATTTTATTTGTTTTTAAGTACATGTATTTTTACCGACTATAAAGATTTGGCGTTCCTTTCAGCTTTGTTGTTTTTGATGCATCCGTTACATACCGAAGTTATTGCAAATGTCAAAAGTCGCGATGAACTTTTCTCTCTCATATTTTTATCACTCACATTTTTTTATGCCTTTAAGTACACCGATTATCAAAATTATTTAAAAACCCCGGGCTTCTTTCATAATACAAACGAAGAACTGAAAAAAATATATTTTGTCCTCGTTGCTATTGTAGTTGCAGGTTTTCTTTTCTTGCTGCGTAATGGTGGCGTAAGTGTAATGGTTGTTTCTGTTGCTATTGCGGGCTTAATCTTATACAGGTCATATCTTACCTTCTTTAAAAATCAAAAGTACTCGCGCAACGAATTGTTGTTGTGGGCGGCCTTTTCGTTTTTCCTTTCCTTACTTTCAAAAGAATATGCGGTTACTCTACTAATTTTAGTTCCGGTAGCGATTTATATTTTTTATAAAAATGATTTCGACATCAAACCCTTTATGTTGGCGCTGTGTATGTTGGCATTAATGGGTGCGGGTGGAATTTTAATACTGAAATCTGGTTCGCCTGATTATAAAAAATATTCCTTCATATTAAAGGCAGTGGGAGGTGCTTTTATTGCAGGAGGTATTTATGGTATTTTTAAATATTTTAAACAGTATTTAAACATATTTATCGTATTGTTTATTTTTATAGCAAGTGCTGCAATTATGCTTGCTATAAAATATTACTCAGATATTAATCCAAATCCAAACCATAAACCAAGCTATGGCTATTGGTTGTTCCCGTTTGTTTATTTGCTTTTTGGTATTTTTGTGGTGGGCCGCACTCACAAGCAAAATAATTTTCATACGCTAATAAGTTGGATGTACTTTGTAACTCTGTTTTATTTAGCAATGAGGTTAGTTGCCGTAAAATTAAAACCGGGTGTACCTGATACCGAAATCTTAAACAACCCATATTTATTGGCAAGCCAAGCCGAACAGTGGGCAACTAAACTTTTTGTATTACTCAAATATTTTATGCTTTGTTGGTTGCCGCATCCATTGTCGTCCGACTATTCCTTTAACACCATTGAGTTTAGAAATTGGACGAGTTGGGATACGTTATTATCATTATTCCTGCACATAGGATTAGGAATATTGGGGCTTTGGCTGTTTATGAAAAAGCACATTATTGGGTTTGCCATACTTATTTACTTTGCGTTTTTATTAATGATTGGAAATATTTTAATGGATATTGGCGCGACGATGGGTGAACGTTTATTGTTTCACTCTACAATAGGATTTGTAATTGCGCTTGCATGGCTCATCATTAAAGCGTTTGAAAAAATACCGAATAGTGTTTCATTAAATACAAAACGTGTAGGATTTTTAAGTTTGTTAGGTGTAATGACCTTTTTGTACGGCTGCAAAACCTGGGAACGTAACTGGGATTGGAAAAATGATATTACTTTATTTTTAAAAGATGTTGAAACAGTTCCAAACTCAGTACTTGTGCTAGGTAATGCCGGTGCACGGTACATTGATTTGTCCGACACCAAAAACTTTATAAAGAAGAGAAAAGAATCATTGGAAACTGGAATTAAATATTTGAAACATGCAGTTGAGTTGCACCCAAGGTACGTAAATGGCTATTTAAACTTAGGTTTGGGTAGTTATAAACTTGGCCGCGATAGAGACGCGTTATATTACTGGAAACACGCTGAAGCCCTTTATCCCAACAACCCCTACTTAAAAAATTATTACATTGTGATGTACAACGACCTTTTAAACAGAGGGTATCAAAAGGCACAGCGTGGACAGTTAGACAGTGCGATTTATGAGTTGCGTAAAACAATCATTCTTGACAGGCTCAACCCTGAAGGCTTTTACAATTTGGGTGGCGCTTATTATCAGAAAAAAAATTATGACAAAGCTAAATATTACTGGGAGCAGTGCTTGAAGGTAAATCCAAATCATGTGCAGGCAAAGGCAGGATTGGCAACAATTATTTCGGTACCGGCACCGGTTACGCAGGTTACGGGTAGACCAAAACAACTTTAATTTTGGTAAATACTTAGTTTATACGTGGCGCTGGGAAAACACTGGCGTTGGAATGAAATGGCTCCGAATGTTTTTATTAATTTATTTGTACCTACAAACTTTAGAGTTTATGATGGTTAAGAAAAAGGTAGTTGAAACTATTTTTTCATACACAATAATACGGAAACAGTTAGTAATTCGCGAAAAGAGAAATGAAAATTTATTAGAAACTAAAACTCAAATTTGTAACCGATACCTTTTATGGTTTTTATATAATTGTCGCCCAGCTTTTCACGCAACTTTCTAACGTGCACATCAATGGTACGATCGCCTACAACAACCTCATCTCCCCATACTTGTTCTAAAATATATTCCCGGGTAAATACTTTACCGGGTTTACTTGCAAGCAGTGACAGCAATTTAAATTCTTTTTTCGGAAAAGTTATTTCGACATTGTCTTTATAAACGGCGTATTTTTCTTTGTCGATTTTTATATTACCTAAATCGACTTCGGTAGATTTTTGTTGATCGGGCGAATAGCGGCGCAACAAGGCCTTAATACGACTGATAAAAACACGGGGCTTAATTGGTTTTGTTATATAATCATCGGCGCCAACTTCAAAGCCTGCTATTTGAGAGTAATCTTCGTTGCGGGCGCTTAAAAAAGCGATCATCACATCTTTTAACGCGGGAATATCACGTATTTCGCGACAAGTATCGATGCCGTCCATTTCTGGCATCATCACATCTAATACAATTAAATTAGGTAACTCTTTTTTTGCAATAGTAATTGCATCCCTTCCATTTAACGCCGTAAATACCTGAAATTCTTCTTTTTTCAGATTATAGCTTAAAAAATCGAGTATATCCTGTTCATCATCAACCAACAATATTTTATGCACACTGTTATCTATAGCCATATTTGTACGAATGTTCCTCGCAAAGTTAAGGCTTAACGCCAATGCTAACGTTAAATTAACATTAAGAAATCAATTAATTTGAAGTTGATTTTAAAAAATTATGTCTGAATTTAGAAGTAATCACTATGTGCAAGAATGAATAAATGAACATAAAACCTTAACATAAATTTTACAATTTCTTAACTATATTCGCACAAATATGGCTATGACTATAAAACAACTTATCGACAAAAATAAAAGTGCTTTCGACAGTGGATTTTTAATTGAATCAGTTAACTTAAGTTACATTTTAATAAATAAAGCTCTGAAACAAATCGTTAAAGAAGAACAGAAAAATGATAACCCCGATCAAAAAATTAAAACAGCAGCCCTTATAACTTTTATAAAAAATGCGATTGACACCAGCTTAATCCTAAAAAAGAAAATATCGAAATCCGCGCTACGTGATATTAATTTATTTATTTCCCTCTACAAACAAATAAATAAGGAACTGCGGTATCAGTATTCCGAAAAAAAAATTGCCGATACCTCTCGCCTGGGGCTAAACTGTATTATCGTATTAAACACTAGCCTTGTTAAAATTAAAAATAACAAGCTCGAAGAGCCATTGTTAAGTTAAACTTAAATTCGATTAAAAACCGCACACCGGCTTTAAGCATCCTGTTTTTGCGGATAGGCTCACAATAATTCAGCAAAAATTTTACAGTGTATAATTTGTGCCGTACTTTTTGATGTGAGAGTTAACGATATGCTAATATTTTATTGGCTGCGCGATTATAACGATAATGCAATTTCGCATTATGAAAATGAACGCATCTATCCCCGAACCTATTTTATCAGCCCATCAAAACAGTTTACTTTACGCGCAAACAATTCAAAACGGACTTCTCCCAAAGAAACGGCATTTCGAAAAACTATGTAAGGAACATTTTATTATGTACAAACCACAAGAGAAAATCGGTGGCGATTTTTATTGGATAACCCAAAAAGGCGATATCACATTTTTTGCTTTGGCAGATTGTACAGGCCACGGAATATCGGGCGCCATGCTTTCAGTGTTGGGCATTAGTTTGCTAAATTATGTAGTGCAAAAAAACTTTGCACTTGCCGGCGAATATTTAAGTGAGTTGGATAAAAAATGGATCGAAACATTTAATGGCGACCTCCACGATAATGATTTTAATAATGATTGGATGGAAATTACATTATTTACATATAATCGAGTTACAAAAGAATTTCAGTATGCCTGCGCAGGCGGTGAGTTTTCTGTTCATCAAAATAATGCCATTACTACATACCGTGGAAATAGTTTTCCTGTGGGTGGGTGGCAAATTGAAAAAGACAGGGAGTTTAGCACCCGTTATATTGACCTTGAACCTGGCGCAAAACTTTACTTTTATTCAGATGGTTTAAAGCATCAGTTTGATAATGAGAATAAAAAGAAATTTGGCAGAAAACGTCTCCTTAACGCAATTTCGCATTATCACAAAGGAAACATGGAACAACAACACGAACTTATGGAATTTATTTTCGATACCTGGGCTGGCAATTCAATTCAAACTGATGATGTAACCTTAATAGGATTACAACTTATTTGAACATTAAATTAAGGTTAAGATACATTGAAGCGGCTCGAGATATTTTAACGTTAAGGTAACATCTGCTTAATAAAAAAATTAATTGGCATTTGTTTTTTTGCGTTCAGTTTAAAACCCACTACTATGTTTAAAAGCATTTTTTTATTTTTTGCCATTGTTGTCTGCACCTTTTGTAGCTATAGCCAAACTGGCAAGATAACCGGAAAAATTTTGGATTCTAAAACCGGTGAAACATTGCCTGGCGCTACCGTATTGATTGAAGGCACAACCAAAGGTGCCTCCGCCGATTTTGATGGTAATTTTAGTTTAAACAATGCTCCGGCGGGTGTGCAGGTTTTAATTGTAAGTTTTATTACGTACGATACAAAACGGTTAACGGGAGTAAAAATACCAGCTAATGATGTTTTGAACCTCAATATTACGCTCGATCAATCATCCTCACAAAATCTTGTAGAAGTAGTTGTGCAGGCTGAAATGAATAAAGAGAATAACACTGCTTTGGTGATGCAGCAAAAAAATAATGTAAGTATAAGCGACGGTATAAGTGCTGAAACAATTAAACGCACACCCGATAGAAATACCAGCGACGTTTTAAAACGTGTGAGTGGTGTAACAATACAGGATGATAAATTTGTTATTATAAGAGGGTTAAACGAAAGGTACAATGCCTCTTACCTCAACGGTTCACCTTTGCCTAGCACTGAACCCGATAAAAAAGCATTTGCTTTTGATTTATTTCCTGCAAACATGCTCGATAATATTGTAATTAATAAAACAGCAACACCCGATATGCCT
>JAYTBK010000145.1:0-1784 GCA_043737035.1 Bacteroidota bacterium
TGTCGCGGAATTTTTAATATCGCGTTTAACACGGCTGTGCTTGTTATTCCTTTTTCTTTCAATTGTTCAACAAGGCGTTTTCGCTTTCCTTGGTATAAATACTCGTCTTCCCTATTCGTGTTCAATAACATTTTTTAAAAATATCTATAATAAACTTCTCTTTTTTAGTTTTATAAAACCTTTTTAAACAATGTAGTTTTAATAGGCTTATATTTGGAAAAAAAATAAAAATGAACATTGGAATTGTTGGTCTGGGGCATTTGGGGAAAATTCATTTACGTTTATTATCCGAAATCAGCGATTTTACAATTACAGCGATCTACGATCTTAACCAGTCGCTTACAGCCAGCCTCGCCAGCCTATACCAAGTAAAAGCATGCGTTAACTACGAGGAATTATTGGAAACCTGCGATGCTGTAAGCATTGTTACACCTACACCAACGCATTTTTTACTGGCCGAAAAAGCGATAAAAAAAGGTAAGCATATTTTTTTAGAAAAACCCTCGACAGATAGTTATGAAACCACCGAAAAACTAATTCAACTTGCCCACGAAGCAAGAGTAATTATACAAGTAGGCCACGTTGAACGTTTTAATCCGGGCTTTATTAGTGCTCAGCCTTTCATTGATTTACCAATTGTTTTTGAAGCCTCGCGCCTGGCAAAATATAATGTTAGAAGCACGGATGTATCGGTAGTGCTTGATTTAATGATACATGATATTGACTTGTTATTGAGCATTATAAATAGCCGAGTAAAAAAAATATCGGCTAATGGATCAAAAGTGGTGAGCCAAACAGCCGATATTGCAAATGCCCGCATCGAATTTGAGAATGGACTTGTAGCAAATTTAACTGCAAACCGTGTTTCACCCGAAAATTTACGTATCGTAAAAATATTTCAAAAAAATACCTATATCACTATTAATTTATTGGATAAAACGGCGTTGGTACAAAAAGTAATTACCGAAAAAAGTCCGTCGAACGAACATGAGATTATTGAAAAACTGATTACCGGTGATCCTGTTAACGCCATAAAAACCGAACTTCAATCGTTTTATAATAGCATCACTCACGGTGCGCCGGTAGCGGTAAGTTTAAAAGATGCTGAAGCAGCACTCAAAATAGTTTCAGAAATTGAAAAGCAAATAAAGAGTTAAATCGGTGATTTGTAAGCTGTTGTTTTACATACTTGTTAAATGAGTACTTTTTAACCTCTCAATACAATAACAAGGTTATATTTGCGTTTTTACCTTAAGTATGCGTCCTTTTTTACACATTAAAATCTTACTTGTTTGTGTTGTTATTTTTGCCTGTAAAAAGGATAAGCTTAAATCGCCGGCGGCCGCTTTTATTACGGTAACGGACACTCCTGTAAATTCAGGAATTACCTCCCGGAGTGATACCCATAAAATTACGGATATTTGGTTGTATGTTAACGAGCAATTTCAAGGTATATATCCGGTTGGTTCGGTAATGCCTGTTTTAAGTGCAGCTAACACCGAAATAAAAATGTATGGCGGTATTAAAAACAATGGTATTTCGGAAACACGTTTGCCTTATAAATTTTACAGTGCATTTGTTGCAATGTATGACTTTGAACCAGGCAAAACGTACACGGTCAACCCAACGCTTAATTATGTGCCCGGAATCGATATTCAGGACGATAATTTTAACGGAACTTCGGGTTCGGCGTATGCTCCAGCTGGCGACCTTTACTATTCGGTAATCACCGATCCTGCAAAAGTTTGGGGCGGAACTGGCGGTAGTGTTTTTATGACGATGAC
>JAYTBK010000146.1:0-11153 GCA_043737035.1 Bacteroidota bacterium
GATCAAAATTAGTTAACGGTATGCTCATTTGCGCGTTAATCCCTTCATGGGCAATATAAATGCGACCAAAAATATTTAATGCAGTCCAATCCTTAAAAAGGCGATCTCTTAAAGCTTTAGGGTCGTCGATTTTTACATATTTGTAAAACGAAATTGTAACACGTTGTATAGTCTCATTCTGTAAACTAATTTTAAGTAACTGTTTATTAATCCTATTTCTTAACTCGGGCATTTTCATATTCAATATATTTTCCGGCTTATAATTTTTATTAACAACACAAAATTTAACAAGTACTTTTTAAATAATTATTATTTAGAAATAAACTATCTAACCAAGGTATGCTTTGATGCTTTTCTGCCGGAATTTAAGCAAAGTAAAAAATTATTTATTACGTTTGTAAAGGTAGTAAATTCTTAAAAAGTTTAAAATAAACGGCAGTTATGTACAATAAAGAAGACAAAATTTTAATAATTGGTGCCGGTGGGCAAATAGGAATTGAGTTGGCCCAGGAACTTAGTATAAACTATGGATCAAGTAATGTAATTGCAGCAGATATAAAACCAATTGCTGCTCTTCAAAATAACGCGTTTGAAAACCTGGATGTTCTTGATAAAGCTGCTTTGCTCAATATTGTTAAAAAACATGGTATCACACATATTTATCTGTTGGCTGCTTTATTGTCTGCTACTGGAGAACAAAATCCTGAGTTTGCTTGGAAATTAAATATGCAGGGCTTGTTTAACGTGCTGGATCTTGCCAAAGAAAAACACATTAATAAAGTTTATTGGCCAAGTTCCATTGCCGTGTTCGGTCCTACCACGCCGCCGGCAAACACGCCGCAATATACTATTATGGAGCCTGCAACCGTTTATGGCATTAGCAAGCAAGCGGGCGAACGTTGGTGCGAGTGGTATTTTAAAAAACATCAAGTCGACATACGAAGCTTGCGCTATCCGGGGCTTATAGGATGGAAATCGGCTCCTGGAGGCGGAACTACTGATTATGCTGTGCACATTTTTCATCAGGCACTAAAAACGCAGACATATACGTGCTTTTTAAAAGAAAATACCGCATTACCTATGATGCATATGGAAGACGCAATAAGAGCAACCATTGAAATTATGCATGCTCCGGCTGAAAATATAAAGATCAGGAGTAGTTATAATTTAGCAGGAATTAGCTTTACGCCAAATCAAATAGCGGCAGAAATTAAAAAACACATTCCAGCTTTTAAAATCGATTATATGCCAGATTTTAGACAACAGATTGCGGATAGTTGGCCTCAAAGTGTGGATGATACAAATGCCCGCACCGACTGGCACTGGCAACCAAAATACGATTTGACTATGTTGGTTAACAACATGTTGAAAAATTTGGCATAAATAATGCTACCAAATTGTAACTGTTTTTAGTTGAAAAGCGTAGAAAATATTAAACACTTTAATATTCCCGATAGTAGTTTAATCATCGGTAAAATTGGGGGTTTTGTCTAAAACATTTTATCTATTACAACAATATTATATAATTTAGTAAATGTAGCTGCCTATGAAAAAAACTTACTTTATACTGATTTTTTTAGTATATCAAATTAGCCAAGGTCAATCTCAGTCGTTTGAGCTAGCAGGACCAAATAAAAAAGACACTATTAACTTAATTGATGCTTTAGGCAAAAAACAGGGAAAATGGATTTTACGTGGAAAAGATAAACCAGGATCTTGTTTTGAGTCCGATCAAAAAGCCGAAGAGGGAAAATACGCCGAAAATCGCAAAGTTGGTAAATGGTTCGAATATTACTGTAACGGAAATATGAAAAACCAACTTACTTTTCAAAACGGCCGTCCCGATGGTTATGCGATCATGTATCACGAAAACGGTAAAATTTCAGAAGAAGGAAATTGGAAAAATAATCGTTGGACAGGCCCTTACAAATTATATTATGAAAATGGTCAGCCGCAACATCAGTTTAACTTTAACGCAAGTGGAAAACGCGAAGGCAAAGTTGAATATTTTTATGAAAACGGCCAATTGGCAATAGAAGGCAATTTTGTAAATGGTAAAGAAGCTGGTGTTATTAAAGAATATCATGAAAACGGGGATATTAAGGCAGAAAAAACATTTAATGACGGTGCTGTAGATGTTGCCACTATTAAAGAATACGAACCAAAAAAACCTATTGTTAAAACAGTGGAAAAACTTGAAGGGCCTAAAGTGGTGCTTAAGCCCGATGAAAAACCTAATGGCGTTACAACTAAAGGTCCAATGGTTTTAAACGGACCAAATATTACATACAATAAAAATAAACAAATTACGAAAGACGGAGTTTTTAAGGAGAATAGGTTGATGGATGGTAAAAATTACATTTATGATGAAAATGGTATCCTGCAACGTATTTCCGTTTATAAAAACGGTATTTACGTAGGTGATGCACCGATCGAAAACTAAACGTATTTTTATTAAAAGAAATAAAGACGGCTCCGTGCCGTCTTTTTTTATTACTAAATTTAGCTTCTTAAACTCTATGGAAAAACTTTTAATATACAATACACTTACGCGAAAAAAAGAAGAATTTAAAGCGTTAAATGCGCCGTATTTAGGCATGTATGTATGCGGGCCAACTGTTTATGCAGATGTGCATTTAGGAAATTGCCGCACGTTTATGTCGTTTGATATTATTTACCGTTACCTCATGCACATTGGCTACAAAGTTCGCTACGTGCGGAACATAACCGATGCTGGCCACCTAGAAAGTGATGGCGACGTTGGTGAAGATAAGATTTCAAAAAAAGCAAAACTACAGCAGCTCGAACCAATGGAAATAGTGCAAACTTACACCGTTGGGTTTAGAGATGTGATGAACTTATTTAATACGTTGCCGCCAAGTATTGAACCAACTGCAACTGGTCACATTGTTGAACAACAGGAAATTACAAAACAAATAATTAAAAACGGGTTGGCGTACGAACAAAATGGAACTGTTTATTTTGACGTTGAAAAATATGCTGCTCAAAATAATTATACGCAGTTAACCGGCCGAAAATTGGACGAGCTCCTCGAAAATACACGTGATCTTGAAGGGCAGACAGATAAACGTGGGCGCCTTGATTTTGCATTGTGGATTAAAGCGAAGCCTGAACATTTAATGAAATGGCCGAGTCCGTGGGGAATTGGATTTCCGGGCTGGCACATTGAATGTTCAGCAATGAGTACAAAATACCTGGGCGAACAATTTGATATTCACGGCGGCGGAATGGATCTACAAGCGACGCATCATACAAATGAAATAGCCCAAAACATTGCCTATTGTGGTAAAAGTCCGGCAAATTATTGGTTGCACACCAATATGTTAACGGTAAACGGACAAAAAATGAGTAAGTCGCTTGGTAACAGTTTTTTACCAATGGAACTTTTTACAGGCAATCATCCCCTTTTACAAAAAGGTTACAGCCCAATGGCGGTAAGGTTTTTCATGATGCAAACCCATTATCGCAGTACGCTCGATTTTAGTAATGATGCGCTCGATGCGGCTGAAAAAGCCTATCACCGTTTAACGGAAAGTTATAAAAAATTGCATGTAATAAAACCGTCGGCAGCATCAACTGAAAATATTGAACAACTGCAACGTAACTGTTATGATGCAATGAACGATGATTTTAATACACCTGTGTTAATAGCGAATTTGTTTGACGCAATAAGAATTATAAATTCTGCACACGACACCAAAGTTACGTTAACGCAACACGACATCGAATTGCTTAAAACAATCTATCAACATTTTGTATTTGAGGTGATGGGACTTAAAACCGAAGATGATACCGGTAAAGCGTTTACTGCCCTGCAAAGTGTAATGCAGTTGGTTTTGGATTTAAGAGCAAAAGCCAAATCAAATAAAGATTTTGCAACATCTGATGAAATTAGAAATAAACTTATCGAAGCATCTATTCGGGTTAATGATGGAAAAGATGGCGTAAGCTGGAATTTATAATGCATGCCAAAATAAAATGAAAACATCTAAATTTTTATTCTTTGCTTTTTGTGTGTTTGTATTTGGTTGTGGGCCTGATAAACGTACAAACAATACGGTTGAATTACCTACCGTGGAAGAAGTTAAAGTACCCGAAATTAAATTTACAATACAAAATCAGTTTCCGCATGATGTGAATTCGTTTACCGAAGGTTTCTTATTTCATAATAATATGTTGTTTGAGAGCACGGGTGCATCCGACGGCCTTCCACAAACACGTTCGCTATTTGGCGCAGTGAACCTTAAAACGGGGGTGATAGACGTAAAGGCTGAACTTGATAGAAATATCTATTTTGGTGAAGGAATTGTTTTTCTAAACGATAAATTTTTCCAACTCACTTACAAAAACCAAACTGGTTTTGTGTACGATAGTAAAACTTTTAAAAACGTAGGAAAGTTTACATACGCAAACCGCGAAGGTTGGGGGCTTACCACCGACGGTAAAAATTTAATTATGAGCGACGGCACGAGTTATCTCACATATTTGGATCCCGTAAGTTTTACCGTTACAAAAACACTTGATGTGGCAGAAAGCGGGAGGGTTTTGGAACATTTGAATGAACTTGAATATATTAATGGTTTTATTTACGCTAATGTTTGGATGACAACTTATATTGTGAAAATAGATCCGAAGAGTGGCGATGTTGTTGGCAAGCTGGATTTAAGTTCGCTACTATATGAAAGCAAAACAAAAAATCCTTCGGCGCTTGAAACAAATGGTATCGCATATGATTCGATAAATAAACGAATATTGGTGACCGGGAAACTCTGGCCCACTATTTACGAAATAAAATTTTCACTCTAACACCACATTTTTTTAAATTTATCCGCATTAAATGATTACGAAAAATACTCCCAAAAAATTATTTTTACTCGATGCCTACGCCTTAATTTATAGAGCGTTTTTCGCATTTAGCAGCAATCCACGTGTAACATCTAAAGGATTAAATACTTCAGCAGTTTTTGGTTTTACAAATACACTACTGGAAATTTTAACCAAAGAAAAACCGAGTCATATTGCTGTGGTGTTTGATATGGAAGGCCCAACTGTAAGGCACACCGACTTTGCGGAGTACAAAGCCAATCGTGAGGAAATGCCTGAAGATCTCCGAATTTGTATCCCAATAATAACAGATATTATTAGAGGTTTTAATATTCCAATTATAGGTTTAGAAGGTTACGAAGCTGATGATGCAATTGGAACGTTAGCTAAAGTTGCCGAACGACAAGGCTTTACAACCTACATGATGACGCCCGATAAAGATTATGGCCAATTGGTTGATGAAAACACTTTTATTTATAAACCGGCAAGGCTAGGTAACGGCGCCGAAATATTGGGTGTAAATGAAATTTGTAAAAAATGGGAAATAAAAAATGTAGCACAGCTTATTGATATTTTAGGATTGATGGGAGATAAGGTTGATAACATTCCCGGTATACCCGGCGTGGGAGAAAAAACCGCTATTCAGCTTGTAAAAGATTTTGGTACTATAGAAAATTTGATTGCGAATACTGATAAGCTTAAAGGAAAGCTAAAAGAAAAAGTAGAAAATAATAAAGATAAAGCGATACAATCAAAATGGCTGGCCACAATAATTTTAGATGTGCCGATTGAATTTAATGAATCTGAACTTGCAATAAAAGAAATTAATAAAGACGTATTAAGAGCGTTATTTACTGATTTGGAGTTTAGGGGAATTGCCCAGAAAGTTTTAGGTGAAGATATTGGAGGTGGAAAAGAATTATTCGCGAATTCAAACAAACCTAAAGAACAAAAGACTGCCGTTCTCGACCTTTTTAACATGGATGAAGGTATTGAAAGCAGAGGGGTTGAGATTGATACAGAAGAACCGGCCAAAATTTTTAAAACGATAAAAGATTATTCGCCAAATTATATTTTGTGTAATACGAACGAGCAAATAGAAAATTTGATTTCTGTTTTAAATACAGCAACTGAATTTTGCTTTGATAGCGAAACTACTCATCTTGACACGTTAAAGGCCGAACTGGTGGGCTTGTCTTTTGCAGTGAAACCTGAAGAGGCTTATTATGTGCCAATTGCTGAGGATGCTTCAACAGCGCAACACACCGTTAATAGATTTAAACCTATTTTTTTGAATGAAACTAAAATTTTAATTGGACAGAATATAAAATATGATTTACAGGTTTTAAAAAATTATGGTGTAGAAATAAAAAATAAATTGTGGGATACCATGGTTGCACATTTTTTATTTATGCCCGACATGCGACATAATATGAATCTGCTTGCTGAAACATATTTAAATTATTCGCCAATTAGCATTGAAACTTTAATTGGTAAAAAAGGAAAAGATCAACTCAACATGCGCAGCGTTTCCCTAGATTGTATAAAAGATTATGCAGCAGAAGATGCGGATATAACTTTAAAATTAAAACACGCGTTTGTTCCAAGACTTATTGAGTCGGAAACAGAAAAATTGTTTCATGAAGTCGAACTACCATTAATTGAAGCTTTAGCGGGAATGGAGCGGGAAGGGATAAATTTAGATGTGAACGCGTTGAAAGAATTTTCGATGCAATTGCAAGAGGATATCGTAAAAGTAGACGCGGAAATACAAGAACTCGCTGGAACAAAATTTAATATTTCTTCACCGAAACAAGTTGGCGAAATTTTATTTGATTACCTCAAAATTATCGACAAACCAAAAAAAACTAAAACCGGCCAATATGCAACGGGTGAAGATGTACTTTCAAAATTAGAAGGAAAGCATCCCATCATTGCAAAAATTTTAGATTATAGAGAGTTAGTTAAATTGAAATCAACTTATGTTGATAGTCTTCCATTATTGGTTAATGGTAAAACATTTAGGCTTCACACTACGTTTAATCAGGTTGTAGCGGTTACAGGCCGTTTAAGTAGCGATAATCCTAACTTACAGAATATACCAATACGCACAGAACGCGGTCGCCAGATACGAAAAGCATTTATTCCCCGTAATGAAGATTATGTGTTGTTAAGTGCAGATTATTCGCAGATCGAGCTAAGGATTGTGGCTTCAATTAGCGGTGATCCAAACATGTGTGAGGCGTTTAATTTAGGAAAAGATATACACACTGCAACTGCTGCAAAAGTTTATGGGGTTGATGAAGCTGACGTAACTAAAGAAATGCGATACAAGGCAAAGAGCGTAAATTTTGGGATTATATACGGACAAGGAGCCTTTGGCCTCGCCGAAAATTTAAATATTCCCCGCGCAGAAGCTAAACAATTAATTGATAATTATTTTGCGCAATACGGCTCAATAAAAAATTACATGAGTACCGGCATTGCTTTTGCTCAGGAATATGGATTTGTACAAACGCTTATGGGAAGAAAACGTTGGTTAAAAGACATTAACAGCAGTAATCAAACCGTTAGATCGTTTGCAGAACGTAACGCTATTAATGCGCCAATACAAGGTTCCGCAGCTGATATGATCAAAGTAGCGATGATTAATATTCACAATGAAATAAAAAAATTGGGTATTAAAACACGTATGGTTTTACAAGTACATGATGAACTCGTGTTTGATGTGTATAAGCCTGAGTTGGAAATAATTAAACCAATTATCGAAAAGCATATGAAAGAAGCGCTGCCTTTAAACGTTCCCGTTGAGGTTGGAATGGGTGTGGGAGTTAATTGGTTGGAGGCGCATTAGTTTAAGCGAATGTCATCTTTTGTGTCACCCTGAACTCGTTTCAGAGTCTTGATTGAGGCCGATATAAGTTTAGCGTGACTACAATATGTAACTAAATACTTCAACTACTTATGCGAACTTTTTTCCTGATTTCGTTTATCGGCAATTCGTTTTAAATTTGCCTGACGTCTCTTTCCTCCGAGGTTAACTTTTTTATTTTTATCTTTTTTCTCATGGAATGCTCCTGTTGGAGTAATGAGCTTAGGAATTTTCTTTAAACTTTTATCTCGCTTAACCGGTTTTTCATCCTGAGTAAGATTTTCATTTATAATAACTGCTTCCGGCATTGCAAGTATTTCAATTTTTTTGCTCATGAGCGCTTCTATTTCCGCTTGCATGAGCTTGTCGGTTGATGCAATAAAGCTTATCGCAATACCTGTTTTATCGGCGCGGCCTGTGCGCCCAATACGATGTATGTATGCATTGGCATCTTTGGTTGGCATATCAAAATTTATAACGTGGGTAACATCTTTTAAATCTAAGCCACGCGCAATAACGTCGGTAGCAATTAGTAAACGGTGTGTTCCTTCATCAAATTTTTTAACTGCGCCAAAACGTTGTGGCTGAGATTTGTTTGAATGTATTACGCCAATTTCTTCGGTAAATTCTGATCCTAATTCTTTAAACACATCGTCGGCTATCTTTTTATTCTTTACAAACAACAAAACTTTTGTAAAATCTTTTTGCGTTTGTAGTAAAAATTCGAGCAAATTTACTTTGGTGTAAAAATTTAGCACGTAATAAGCTTGTTGTATAATTTTATCTAAAGGTGTGCCTCGGCTAATTAATTCAATGTATTCTGGTTTTTTAAAATGGTTTTCAATCATCGATTCCACATCCTCATTAAGAGTTGCCGAAAACATTAAATTTTGGCGCTTGGCCGGAAGTATATCAAGTATTTTTGTTATTTGTGATCGAAAACCAAGGTTCAGCATTTCATCCACTTCATCAATAATTAATTTTTGGATCCCTGTAAATTGTAGGGTTCTGCTCAGTGTAAGGTCGATTAAACGGCCGGGTGTGGCCACTAAAACATCAATGCCATCATAAACCTGTTGTTTCTGAATATTGATATTTGATGCACCATAAACGCCAAGCGTTCGCACACGCATGTACTTGCCTAATTTTTCAATTTCTCCAACAACCTGCACAACTAATTCTCTGGTTGGCACTACTATTAAAACGCGAGGCTGACGTTGCTCAGAAAATGTAAGCTGGCGTAATACAGGTAACAAATATGAAAAGGTTTTTCCCGTGCCGGTTTGCGCAATTCCCACCGCATCTTTACCCGACATAATAATGGGAAAAGCTTTTTCTTGTATAGGTGTAGGATTCTGAAAGCCAATATCGCTTAACGCGTTCAATAATGCTTTAGTTAAGTTTAGGTCTTTAAACGTGATCATTGCAATTAATTTTTACAAAGATACGCTAATTTTAGTAGCTCGCAGGTTGCATGCAAGAACCAAAAGTTTTTTAAATTATTGATTTTTTTTATATAGTTTGATTAACCTTTTCGTAATGGTGTAAGAAGATATTCGAGACCGTTCGATTTTATTTCAAAAATAGTAGCAAGTTGCTTTCCAAGTTTGCCTTCCGGAAAATTTTTACGTTGAAACCATTCTAAGTACGAAACCGGAAGATCGGCAAGGATTGTTCCTTTATATTTCCCGAAAGGCATTTTTACATTAACGAGATCTATTAATATTTCGGCGTTATGCATATTGGTTTACGGGATAAAAAATTTATTTTTTATCTGTTTTTAGCTTTCTTTTTTTATTCCAAAAATTATAGCCAATTAACGCAAGTATAAAAAGCACAACCGGTAATTTCCAAGATACTAAACCGTTTGGTCCCACATAACACATAAAACGTTCCCAACGAAATTTACCATCGTGTGAATTTTTTGTAACAGATCCTAAAATTGATTTTCCGGTTATAGGATTATTTTTTGGATCCTTCATACTAAACCAAACAAAAACCGGTCGCCCAACCACGTGATCAAATGGTACAACTCCCCAACTTCTGCTATCTGCCGAATTGTGCCTGTTATCGCCCATCATCCAATAATATCCTTGTTTAAAAGTATAAGATGTGATCGGTTTTCCATCATATAAAACATTAGCTCCTGATTTAGAAATTTGATGAATGCCATTATCATACGTGCTGAGCATTTTTTCGTATAAGCAAATATTTCCTGTATCAATTTTAATCGTCATGCCTTCATGAGGGAGTGTAAACGGCCCGAAGTTATCATTGTTCCAAGCATAACTACTGTTATGCGGAAAAATGTGACTATCGCGGTAGCCTTTCAATTCTGTTTTTTTGCGAATGTAATAAACTCCCGGCAAATTTTTTATTTTTTCTGCAACGTTAATTGGCATATTTAAATCGTAATAAGACGTATCATTTGGGCTTTCAATTTTAGAAGCTTCCGTTACATAAATATCATAGTTTTCTAAAAGCTGAAAATTATTTAACACGGCATCACCTTCTTTATTTTGAGAATTTTCGCCAAACATTGCGTCTTTGGTAGCAACGATATAGCGATGCTGAGCATGTTCGGGCATGACTTGCTTCGTGTCGTTTATAAAAACATCGCCGTTTATTATTTCTAATTTATCGCCAGCAATTGCTACGCAGCGTTTTACGTAATGTTCCCGCTTATCGGCCGGCCTTGCGGAAATATCTCCGAATGGTTTCTGGGAGCCGTTAACATAGTTCCACGCTTGAGTTTGATAAACATAATCGGAATTTTTTCCTCCATCATCCCGTTTATAACTCATCGCTATTTGTCGCACCAATTCGTAGTAACTCATATTTTGCAAACCAAGCGCTACGGTGTCACCATCGGGGTAATTAAAAACTACTATTTCACCATTTTTAGGTTTAGAATATCCGGGTAAACGCAGATAGGGAATTTTAATCCATTCGAGGTACGATTTTTTGGTTTCGGAAAAAGGAAGTGTGTGATGTGCAAAAGGAAATGCGATGGGAGTTTGAGGAACTTTGGCGCCGTAACAAATTTTATTAACGAATAAAAAATCGCCAACCATTAATGATTTTTCGAGCGATGAAGTTGGTATCGTAAATGCTTCAAAGAAAAACCCGCGTATAATGCTGGCGGCAACTACCGCAAAAATTATCGGATCGGCCCAATTGCGAATAAACGACGATTCTGATTTTATATCGCTAACGCCAAAATACTTTGTTTCCTTGCTAAAACCAAGGTAAGCGATATATAAATATGGCATAAGTGCAGCCATTGCCAGATCGTTATTTTGACGATTTTTGAAAGCGCGCGCAAGTTGAAATCCATAAACGCCGTACATAATTAAATTTACACCGGGAACAATCATAATTAATCCCCACCACTTTGGACGGTTTATTAATTTTCCTGTTTCCCAAAAGTTGTAAA
>JAYTBK010000147.1:0-11142 GCA_043737035.1 Bacteroidota bacterium
TGCTATTTACCGCTTCGTTAATAGCAGCAACGGATGGCAAAAGAGAACCGGGGAAAATATGTTTTTGTATCCAGTCTACTCCATTTTTTAGATTATTAAATCGCGAATCCGGACACGTTATGGTTTGAATAGCGAAAACACCATTTTCTTTTAAAAGCCCACTGCATTTTTTAAAATAATCTTTGTAAAATTCATGGCCAACCGCTTCCAACATTTCAATAGAAACTATTTTATCAAATTTACCCTGCATTAAGCGGTAATCTTTTAAGTGCACAGTTACTTTATCCGTTAGATTTTCAGTTTTAATACGTTGTTGCGTTAATTTATATTGTTCCTCCGATATGGTTAGCGTTGTAACTTTGCAACCATAATTTTTTGCCATATAAATGGCATTCCCGCCCCAACCGGTGCCTATTTCGAGCACATGATCGGTAGCCTGCAAATTTAATTGTCGGCATAAACGGTCGTACTTTGCAAGTTGTGCTTCCTCCAGGCTCATTTCATCTTTTGTAAAATAAGCCGAAGAATAGGTCATTGTAGGATCGAGAAAAAGCGCGAAAAAATCATTGTTAAGATCGTAATGTTCCGAAATGTTTTTACGTGACCCTCCGAGACTGTTAGTGCGTTTGGTATGATAAAGTTTATTTACAGTTTTTAATATGTTGAGAAGCGTAACATTTACTTTACTTCCAGAAACACTTGGCGCGTGATCTATGTTTAATATAAACCACTTTATCACGTCGGTAATATTATCGGTTTCCCAATCGCCATCAACATATGACTCGCCAAAGCCGATATCGCCATATAAAATACAACGCTTAAAAAACGCCGCGTCTTTTACAATCATTGCGCATGAGACACCAACGCCGTTTCCAATCGCTATTTCCGACCCATCAGGCAAGGTTAACTCCATGCGGCCCAAAGGCATTTTTATCAGCAAGGAAACTATCATTTTTTGATACCAAGTTTGCCTTTGGCTTATTACACTAATTGTTGTGGACATTACAGTTACGAATATATCAAAAAATTAGCTATTTATATTTACGATACACATCTTTTTGCAGATGTTGATCTTCATCCTTTTTATGATACTTCAATTTTTTCAACACCAGTAGTAGTGCGTTGAAGTGAATGAGAAAAATAATTCTGACTGTCAAAAAAGGAAACCGAAGGCTGTAAAACAACAACGTTAAGTTGCTGATGGGTTTTTTATTCCCGATTAACGTACTAATAAAAACTTTTTTTTCTTTTTCGCAGGTATCTATTTTAAGATTGAGTTTTTCATCCGGTATCTGCAAACTGAAATCAAAATTTGCATCATGGTTTAAAAAAGGTGATACGTAAAAATGTTTAATTGTATTTAAATCGAATCTATTTCCTATCAAATGCTCCTCACCTAAAAAATAGGGTTTCATTTCGCCAAAGGTGTTTCCTACCTCAGCAATGCAGCATAATGGCTTATTATTTGGGTTGAAAACAAAATAAAAAGAGACCGGATTAAAATTATAACCTAATATATTTAAGTTCGTAAGTATCATTATTTTTGAGGAGGAAGCATCAACATTTTTTGTTTTTAAATACTCAATGACATGTTGTTTGGTGTTTTTCGTGAGGTCAGGCTTTTCAAGTGGTAACTGTAAGTGTTCGCTGTCGCGGAAACTAAAAAAATTAAATTTGTTATGACTCAAGAATAAATAATTGCGTTTTAATAAATCTAACTCATCCAAATCGAGATAAAACATAAACACGTTATAATTAAACCGATGTCTTTTTGGAGCTAACCGATGGTGCATAATGTTTGCTCTATACAGCGTGCTGTTCATAATATTTAATTAATCAACCACATAGGAACATAAAACATAAAATTTGGGTTTTTGTTCACTTTACTTAAATATCCTTTATCAATTCACATAAATCCACGGCACTTTTATAAGCATCTTCGTGAAAACCGTATTTAAAGTAACTGCCACAAAAAAAGAGCGGGCCTGTAGCATTTAATTTATGTAATTTATTCTGCGCGTTCATAGCAGGTACATTAAACAATGGATGTTCGTAGTTTATTTCCTTGATAACTTTAGAAGGATGTATGCTTCCTTGGATAGCATTTATCGAAACAAAATAATTTACTTTATCCGAAACGCCTTGCAGTTGGTTCATCCAATAAATGGTGGTTGGAATTTGCTTGCCATTTTTTTCTTCGATACGATAGTTCCAACTGCTCCACGTTCGCTTGTTTTTAGGCATCACCGTTTCATCTGTATGCACTATCGCCTTATTTTTTTCATATTTAAAAACAGACAATAAATCTTCTTCATCAGCTGTAGGCTCCGCCAGTAAACTTAAAGTAACATCAGCGTGAGTAGCAAAAATAACCTTATCAAATTCGTGTTGAGTTCCGTCTTCCGAACTGACAAGTGCCTTTCCGCCCTGCAATTTTTTAACGGATACGGCACCGTTATTCAATTGGATTTTATCTTTAAAAGGCTTAATTAAAATTTCGCGGTAAGCCTGGCTCCCATTATGTAAAGTGTACCATTGATGTTGCGTATTTAAACCTAAAAAACCGTGGTTTTTAAAAAAACGGATCAGAGTAATTATAGGAAAGTCAAGCATCTTATCCATTGGTGTGCTCCATACAGCCGAACTCATGGGTATTAAATATTTAATGAGCATATCCTCACTAAACTTAAACTCTTTAATGTACTGTGCTACAGAGTAAGATTCATAAGAGGGATTATCTAAAATTTGGACGCTAATTTTATTAAACCGGGTTATTTCGCTTAGCATTTTAATATACTTTATATTAAAAATATTTTTACGTTGTGCAAATAAACCGTTCAATCCGGACCCGCAATATTCGAGGTTGGTTGGCGCATATTGCACGCTAAATGACATGTTTGTTTTTTTAACAGGGGCATTTATCTCTTTAAATAATTTACATAAGTTTGGGTAGGTTTCAAAATTAAAAACCATAAATCCGGTATCGATAAAAATAGTTTTTCCATTCTCATCAGCCGTTATTGTATTTGTGTGGCCTCCTACATAACTATCTTTTTCAAATAAAGTGATATTGTAATTATGCTGCAACAGATGCGCGCAACCCATGCCGGCAATTCCCGTACCAATTATAGCTAACTTTTGCATTATTGAGTTGTAACAGAATTAATAAAACGTTCAATTGTAAATGTTGAAATCTGTCCGCTTGGCCCGCTAATATTAAAGTCGCAGCCGTGCGTAGCCCAAGGAAGATTTAAAAAATAATATTTCACATTGTGCGATTTTAGTTTTTCAGCTAACCGTACACTGTGGTTATATGATACAAGTGCGTCATTTGAGCCATGAATCAAAAGTGTTGGGGTAGACTGAGTAGAAACAAAGTTACAGGCTGTACTTTCCTCATAGATTTTGGGCACTTCCGTAATTAGGCCACCCAAATAATCGCCAAATACTTTATCTACATTTATAACCAATTTGTTAGTTTTAATTTTAGCGCCCCATACCATATCGGCCGGTCCATAAAATGAAACAACACCTTTAATGCTAGTTTTATGAAACGTATATGCAGCCATTAGTGCTATTTGCGCACCCGCCGATCTTCCAAGCAAAACAAAATTATTAGTGTCGATATTTAATTGCGCGGAATTTTTAATAAGATATTCCATGGCATTTTTTGTATCACTAATGGGCGCCGGAAATATATGTTGAGGGGCAAGGCGGTAGTTTATCGCGGCAACGTGATAGCCCTTTCCGGAAAGGTACTCGTTTAAAGCGGGCAATTGTTTACTGTCGCCCTGACTCCATGAACCTCCATGAATTACAATAACACAGGGCCGTGGGGCTTTTTCTGCGGAAGCATAAAAATCAATATTTAAATTTCTGCCGGGTACGTTTTTATAGGTAAAAATTTGTGGCGCTACCTTCTCAATTTTAACTCCGCAAAATAATTTAGTGAAACTAAACGGCTCGCTTAACATTTTGTTTTTTGAGAACACAGGAAACGTTTGATTTAATTCTTCCATTAAATTTGCACCTCGCCGGTATGCTTGCCAAACCGGTAATAAAAACAACACCAATGCTGCAAAGCTTAGCACAGTAGCGGGAGCGCGATAAGGCGCGCAGTAAAGGCATGCCGCAATAAAAATAAGAGTAACAAGCGTTGTAATGTGTGGAAATTCAGTAACTGCAACGGCAACTTTCCAAAAAAAGTTAGTAGGCGCTTTAAAAATTACTAACAGTGAAAGCAGAAATAGAATGATAGCAACTATTAAACGCCACATGTTAACCGATAATTTTTTTGTTAAACAAATAATGGCTAACGATCCATTCTTCACCATTATTATAAGCCCATAATTCGGCACAGGCCATATAAAAAATACGCCAGTAAACCCACCATTTGGTAGCGTTTTCCTTGCCATATGTTGATTCAAAAACTGGAACGATTTCTTTTTTATGTGCATCCATATTTTTTAGCCATGCCTCGGCAGTTTTACTGTAGTGTGTTCCGTTAACGTGCCAATGTTTTTCAATACTTAACTGTTCATTAAAATAGAGTAATAAATCATCGCTTGGCATAATTCCGCCTGTAAAAAAATATTTACTCATCCAGTCGCTTTCATCCTTCACCTCAAATTTGTACGCAATTTCTTTATGCGTAAAAATGTGAACAAACAATTTTCCATGGGGTTTTAAAAGCGATGACACAAGCTGCATTAATTTTTGATAGTTACGCATATGTTCAAACATTTCAACTGATACAACGCGGTCGAAAGTTTGGTTAAGAGTAAAATCATTAATATTATTTGTTATAACGGTTAGGTTACTTAGGCCGCGTATTTTAGCCTGCTCGTCAATGTAAAGTTTCTGCGTACGTGAATTTGATAATACAGTAAATGTACTTCCGAGGAATTTTTCAGCCATAAATAAAGATAAAGATCCCCATCCACAGCCGAGTTCAAGCACTTCTTGTCCGTTATTTAATTCGGCGCGTGCACATGTAATTTCCAGCATATCGTGTTCGGATGCGTCGATATTGGTAACGCCATCTTTCCAAAAACCACTGCTATATTTTAAGTGCTTTCCTAAACAGTACTTATAAAATTGGGTTGGCACTTCGTAATGTTGTTCATTGGCTTCTTGAGTATTAATTGCAATTGTTGGTGTAGATTTTAGTTCGCTTACTAGTCGCATTAAACGTTCCTGTTTCACGTCAATATTACCCTGGCGTTCATCTGATAGCCGTTGTTTTAAAAGTTTACGAATGCCAACGCGGATTAAGCTATCCGGAATTTTATCGTTTTCAAGTAGAGAATTAAACCACATAGTTACATTAATGAAAGATGGAAAATTGGAAATGAGAACATGAAAGATGGAAAATCTAAAAAGAAAAACTTGTTTTTACGCGGTTCGTTTTTTAGATTAGAAGTAACGCGTTCCATATGTATTACTTTTTAAACCAAGGCACAAACACGCTCGTAGTGTGTTGGTATTGCTTATATAATTCGCCTTTGCTCCTCACAGCTTGTTGCTCCGTCATAGGTATGCCGGTAACTTTAAAAATAAGATACGCAATTGAAAGCGGACATAAAATGGCAAGCCAGCCATACGCGCTTTGAGAGGCAAATATCAAAACCGAAATCCAAATTAGAAGCTGAAAAAAATAATTTGGATGCCGCGAATAATACCACAAGCCTCTTTCGCAAACCTTGCCTTTATTTAAATTATCTGTTTTAAATTTTTTCAATTGCCAATCGGCAAGGCCTTCACCGCAAATGGAAATAAACCACAAGGCCGCCCCGCAATATTCTACAACCGAAATCGGGTAGCTTTTGTTTAAAGAAATAATAAAAAAAGGCAAACACAAAAATACATTGGAGAACGCTTGCATTTGAAAAAATACAAAAAACTTACCCAGTCCCCACTCTTCACGTAATTTTTTATACCGGCCTTCCTCTTCGTTTAAATGTCCTAAAACCCTTTTTGATAAATATATTCCAAGCCGTATACTCCATAACGCACATAAGCCACAAACCAATAATTTACGTTCAAACAAACCATCGGCAAGTAGCCAAATAATTATTGCAATTACCAAAAAGTTGTATGCCCAAAAAACGTCTACAACCCCGTAATTTTTAATTTTTACAGCCCATATAAATACCAACGCCATTACAACGGATACAGCACACCACGAAACCAAGGGAATAAATAAAATATTTGCCATCGTAATTGCTTTCCTATTTAAATTTTTATACACCACCAACCAAAAGTAAAATTCTTATAATCAATTTGTTGGTGTCGAAATATACGCAAATTTATAGTCTTCGGTTTTAGCGGAAACTATACGCATATTTTCGATTTTACGTTTAAAACGCCAATACGTATTTGTTTATGCACAAAAAAGAGTACTGTAGCAATATTTTTTGCTTTTACCATTGTTTATTTATAAATTAACCTTTTTATAATTATTTCCCCTGGGTTTACATGTCGCGTAGTAACGATAAAGATTTATTAGAAGATTTAAACGCTGAAAACCTTATTTCGCGTTCGTTCGATTGTTACCGAAGTAATCCCGAACAAGGGGTCAGTTTGTCGGGGGAAGCGTTAAAATTAATTATAACTGAAATTGAACGGGGTAAAGCACTGGCTTGCCGCGGATCGTGCTATGTTTGGCTCGGAAGTTACGATAACGCTTTACAAGATTTGTTTGAAGCCCTTTTAATATTTAAAGAACAACCCGATAAAAAATTTGAAGCCCATGCTTTATACCACGTTTTTTGCTCGTATTATTTTTTAGCCGATTATGATAACGCGTTAAAATATGCCTTTGAAATGCTTGATAAAGCAAATTTAACGGGAGATATTGCCGCTCAGGCCAGCGCATTTAATGGTATTGGTTCGGTTTACTACACGTCGGGAGAAAATGAAAAAGCAATTGACGCGCTCAATAAGGCTTTAGAGCTTGCTCAAAAAGGCAATGATAAAGATTTACTCGCGCGCATTTTAGACGGGCTTGGTTCTGCACATTTTAATTTAAACCATGTTGAAAAGTGTATTGAACTCATGAAACAGGCACTTGAACTTTCGCGCGAGGTTGGTTCAAAGCATGTAGAGTCTTACGCGATTGACGGGCTGGCAAAGGTTTACTTAGCGGCCGAAGATCTTTCTAACGCCGAAAAACAATTTCATGAATGCCTTGAAATACGCGAAGAATTAAATTTTAAGTCGGGCATCGCCGAAACAAATTACCATTTAGGTGATTTATATTTAAAAATGGGACGAATGGATTACGCACTCAACCACTTAAACAAAGCCCTTGCGATATCAAAAGAAACAAATACCAAAGAAGTATTATATAAAACGCACGAATCGTTATCGAGGCTATACGAAAAGCAAGCCGATACGAAAAATTTTATAGAACATTTTAAAAATTACTACACGCTTAAAGAGGAATACTTTAGTGAAAAAAACAAACAGAAATTAAAAAGCGTTGAGATGCAGGTAAGCATCTCACAAATGGAAAAAGATAGGGAACTACTCGGTCAGAAAAACAAACAGCTCGAAGTTCTATCAAAAGACCTAACCATTTTAAGTGATCTTGGAAAAACGATTACTTCGTTACTTTCCGTTGAAGCGATTAATAAAAAAGTTTACGAAATAATAAACGATATAATGGATGCCAGCGGCTTTGGAATAGGTGCTATATCTGCCGATGGCAATGAACTCATTTTTCCTGGTTATATCGAAGATGGTGTTGTGTTAGGCTCATCAGGATATTTACTCACAGATGTGAACCGCCTTGCTACCATTTGTTTTTTACAGGGGGTTGATATTGTTATAAATGATCACGAACTTGAAGTAGGAAAGTATGTACAAAAAAGGCAACAACCAACAATAGGGAGGCCTGTTCAATCTATCATTTATTTGCCGCTTAAAATAAATAACAAAATTTTGGGAGTGCTTACGGTCCAAAGTTTTAATAAAAACGCATATAACGAGTATCAAGTAAACCTTGTAAAAAACCTCGCGGTTTACTGTTCCATTGCCATAGAAAATGCAACCCTTTACGAGAAGTTAGAGGAGCGCGTAAACATACGTACTAAAGAAGTTACGGAACAAAAATTAAAGCTTGAAAAAGCGCAGGAAACCACCCGAATGCTTAATGTAATAGGCCATCAAATAATTTCCAATACCGATTTTGATTCTATCTTTCAGCAGTTGCATGAAAACGTTGGCAAACTAATGAATGCCGATTGCTTTAGTGTGAGGGTTTATAAACGGGAAGAAAATTTGATACTCTATAAATACTCGATGGAGAAAGGCCGGCTTAAAACACCGCTTTCCGTTTCTATGGATGATATTGATAACTACTCGGTGTGGTGTGTTACAAACGATAAAGAAATTTTTATTAACGATAACCTTAATGAGTACCACCGATACACAAAAAAAATTGTCGTGCCGTCGGGGGAAATGACAAACTCGTTATTATTTTGCCCGTTAAAAATAGGAAATAAAGTTACCGGAGTTATAACCGTACAAAGCTTTAGTAAAAATGCATATACTCCATTTCACATGGACGTATTAAAAACGTTGGGTACTTATACCGCCATTGCATTAGAAAACGCGAATTTGGTAGAGCACCTAGAGGAAAAAGTAAATGAACGTACTTTTGAAGTTGTAAAACAAAAAGAACACATTGAAAAAAGTTTCCGCAACAGCAAATTGCTAAGTGAAATAGGAAAAGAAATTGCCGCAACCCTTTCGGTTAACGACATTATTGTAAAAGTATACGAACGGATAAACACGTTAATGGATGCAACTATTTTTGGAATTGCATTGCATAGGCCTGATAAAAATGATCTCTTTTTTTCGGGTTCGATGGAAAAGGGGGAAAAATTAAGTGATTTTAGTTTTGATCTTGATGATGAAAAAACTGCCACGCTATGTTTTTTAAACTGCCGCGAGTTTGTAATTAATGATTGGGAAAACGAATACAGCCAATATGTAAAAAACAGTTACAAAGCGATAGAAGGCGAAATGCCCGAATCGATGATCTATTTACCGCTCGTATCTAAAGGAAAAACAATAGGCGTTATAACCGTTCAAAGCTTTGAAAAAAATATTTATAGCGATCACCACCTCGATGTTTTACGAAGCCTTTCCGTTTATGTAGGAAGCGCCATTGAAAATGCGAATCTTTACGAAGGCCTTGAAGACAGGGTTACAGAACGTACAACAGAAGTTATTTTACAAAAGGAAGAGATTGAACGCTCACACGAAAACACCCGTTTACTAAGTGAGATAGGACAGCATATTATTTCGAATATTAATTTCGATTCAATATTTGGCAATCTGCACGAAAACATAAGTAAATTAATGAATGCGGATTGTTTTGGGGTGCGTATTTATGATCCGCGTAATAACCAAATTGAATATAAATATGAAATGGAAAAAGGCGAATTGCTTGAACCATTAACCATTTCAATGGATAACCCGGATAATTTTTCGGTGTGGTGCGTAAAAAACAAAAAAGAAATTTTTATTAACGATAATGCCAGCGAGTATAAAAAATACACAAACAAAATAGTTGTGCCAACCGGCGATATGCCAAGTTCATTGTTGTTTTGCCCAATGATGATTGGTGAACGGGTTGTTGGTGTAATTACGGTACAAAGTTTTGAAAAGAACGCTTACGCGCCGTTGCACATGAATATTTTAAAAACTCTTGGAACTTACACCGCAATTGCATTAGAGAACGCAAGCCTTGTTGAAAATCTTGAGGATAAAGTAAAAGACCGAACCCGTGAAGTTGTAAAACAAAAGGAAATAATTGAAGAAACCAATAAACATATTACTGACAGTATTAAATACGCCAAGCGTATACAAGAAGCTTTTCTGCCTTCGGAAGAAACCGTAACAACACTTCTAAAAAATGCTTTTATTCTTTACAAACCAAAAGATATTGTAAGCGGCGATTTTTATTGGATCGAAAAAAAAGAAAATAAAATACTCTTCGCGGTTGTTGATTGCACAGGTCACGGGGTGCCGGGAGCATTTATGAGCATTATAGGTTTTAATGGTTTAAACCAAGTTGTAAACGAATATAATTATACTAAGCCTTCCGAAATTTTAACTCAGCTCAATAAAAACATCAGCGAAACCCTAAAGCAAAAAGTTGAGGATACTAAAATCCGCGATGGAATGGACATCGCTATTTGTTCACTCGACCTCAACAACAATACACTTGAGTTTGCCGGCGCGTTTAGTCCGCTGTTTATTTTACGTAACGGCGAAGTATTAAAAACAAAAGGCGATAAACACCCGATTGGTAATTTTGTAGGAACAGAAAATTTTGAATTCACAAACCATACCATTCATTTATTTCCGAACGATAAAATTTATATTTTTTCGGATGGATTTGTAGATCAGTTTGGCGGTGCGGGCGGCAAAAAATTAAAGTACAACGCGTTTCGAAAACTATTATTAGATAATAATCAGAAACCTATGCCTGATCAAAAAGAAGCCATTAATTTATTTTTTGAAGACTGGCGTGCTGGCTATGAGCAAATAGATGATGTTTGCATGATAGGCGTATCCGTTTAAACATACCATTACTAATTCTTTTTGGATGAGACTTATAAACCATCAACTTCTTGTTCTATTTATTGTATTAGCAGGGTTTACCGGAGTTTCACAAACATACAAACAACTTTTCAAAAATTTTAAATCATATCAAACCACGTCGGTTAAAAACGACGAGGGATTTAAGGCAGCGATTAAACTATTTAAAGAATTTAGTAAAGAGCTAAACACTGACCCTGTTTTTAGTTCAGAAGTAAACGCCGAAATGGGCAATTATTATTTTAGGCAAAACGATTTTGACAGCGCCATATATTGTTATTCGCGCGCGGTGAACCAAACCTACTCAATAAAAGCGGATACCAGTTTCGATTACGGATTTTATTTATATAACCTCGCGGTAACATCAGGCGCAGCAGGCTATTACGATAAGGCTGAACAGTATTATTTATATTCACTTCCAATCCTTTCAAAATTTTTAGGGCAGTCGAGTTTAGATTACACGTTGTATTATAAAGAATACGTTGAAATGAAAATCGAAAAAGGCGATTTGGAAGCTGCCACGCCTTT
>JAYTBK010000148.1:0-4724 GCA_043737035.1 Bacteroidota bacterium
GAACTGTTAACTGAAACAATTAATGGTAAACCGGTGAGGTTAGAGTATGATTGAATGGTAACACCACTTGCTTTTTCATAAACTGTTTGGCCTAGGGCAGCAATGGAAAAAAAAGCAATTAAGAGAATTAAATTTATATTGCGCATAATATTTAGCTTTTAGTAAAGATATAATATTATTGATATTTACCTGTATTTTTAAGAAATAAAATTGGTTACTTTCACAAGTATGGAAGACGAAGAGTATAAGCATTTGACGATTAAAGCATGGGCCGAAGACGACCGGCCGCGCGAGAAGCTTGTGCTTAAAGGGCGACATTCATTATCAGACGCTGAGTTGCTCGCAATTTTATTAGCATCAGGTAACAAAAATGAAACCGCGGTTCAACTTGCGCAGCGTATACTTAACCAAACAGGAAACTCCATCAACAAACTTGCAAAATTACAGATCAATGATCTCAAAAAATTTAAAGGCGTTGGTGAAGCCAAAGCAGTAACAATTGCGGCAGCTTTAGAAATAGGAAGAAGGCGGGTTGAGGAACAAATGGAAGATAAACAGAGGGTTGTAGCATCTAAACACGCTTATGATATATTACGATCAAAATTGAGTGATTTGCCGCATGAGGAA
Organism: Bacteroidota bacterium; assembly: GCA_043737035.1. Lineage (GTDB taxonomy): Bacteria > Bacteroidota > Bacteroidia > B-17B0 > Aurantibacillaceae > UBA4416. The sequence goes on from JAYTBK010000148.1 coordinate 628, forward strand.
TTTTGGGTAATATTTTTAAACAGGAGCAATTTGGTTATCGGCATCGAATGCATTAGCCGCGGCGGAATTAGCGGTACAGTTGTAGACGTGCGTTTAATTTTAAAGCCGGCAATAGAATGTTTAGCGAGTGGAATTGTTTTAGCACACAACCATCCGTCGGGTAATTTACAGCCCAGTCATGAAGATATAGCGTTAACCAAAAAAATTAAAGAAGGAGCCAAACTGATGAATATTATTTTGCAAGATCACATAATTGTTGCCGATAACAGTTTTTTTAGCTTTGCAGACGAACTGATGTTATAAATAAAAACAATGATAAAGATTGTAACCATTATTGGCGCGAGGCCACAGATTATAAAAGCGGCAGCCCTGAGCAGGGCAATAAGCAAACATTTTAAAAATAAAATTACCGAAATTATTGTGCATACCGGGCAACATTACGATGAAAACATGAGCCAGGTTTTTTTTAACGAATTAAAAATACCACAACCAAATTACAACTTAAATGTAGGAAGCGGCACGCACGGTAGTCAAACAGCAAAAATGATTACAGGCATTGAAGAAATATTATTAGCGGAAAAACCATCAGCCATTATTTTATATGGTGATACAAATTCAACGCTTGCGGGGGCAATAGCAGCAAGCAAACTACACGTTCCTGTTGTGCACATTGAAGCCGGATTAAGATCTTTTAATAAGGTAATGCCTGAAGAGGTTAACCGAATTTTATGTGATCATATTTCCACCTTATTGTTTTCGCCTACTGAAACCGGGTTCAATAATTTAATGAATGAAGGCTTTAAAAGCAATAATGCAGCCCCGTATCATGCCAACAACCCAAAGATTTACCATTGTGGCGATGTAATGTATGATAACAGTTTATATTTTTCGGAACTCGCTGAGAAAAAAAACACCATCCTGAATAAACTTCAACTTACGGGTAAAAATTTCATATTGGCAACAATACACCGTAACAACAATACAGATGAACCGTTGCGTTTGAACGCTTTATTTAAAGCTTTATATCACATTAGTGAGGAAAATAAAATGGATATTGTATTGCCTTTGCATCCGCGAACCGCTAAACTTTTGCAGTATAATTTAAATGCCGAATTATATTCCCAGATCACTCAAAGTGATTATTTTAAATTAATTGAGCCTGTATCCTTTTTGGAAATGATAGCACTCGAAAAAAATTGTTGCATGGTTTTAACCGATAGTGGAGGCGTGCAAAAAGAGGCATTTTATTTTAAAAAACCGTGCATAATTTTACGCGCAGAAACTGAATGGATAGAGCTTGTAAAATGTGGTTCGGCTGTAATAGCGGATGCCGACGAGCAAAAAATAATTAAGGCGTATAAATTTTTATCAGCAAAAAGCGATTTGGAATTTCCTGAATTTTATGGAAACGGAAAAGCTGCAGAATTTATTTGCGAACAACTTATCGCTCATTTATAGCTGCTTATTATTTTTTTTGTTCAACGTCATCAATTTGTTTTTGTAACAATGCAAGTTTTTGAGCAAGGTCTTTAATTTGCTGATGTTGTTTAGAGTTTACAACTGATAAGTGTACTAAAAAAATTACAATGGCAAATATGGCACCGAGAAATATTAAGGATGGTGCGTAAAATATACCAAGCAATCTTGCAATAACATCAAGTCCGTTGCGCCAAATTGAAAATAATAAAAGGAGTGCAGTGCAGGTTATCCAAATAAAAGAATATTCTTCGCGCAATTTGCCTTTGGAAATAAGCCGGAAAATAAAAAACATAAAGGCTACTGCAACAAGTATTGCTATAATCTGTAACCTATATGGAATAACGTTTGCCATGTAATTTTAAACGAATATACAAAAAGATTATACCTAAAGTAACCTTAAACATATAGTAAATTGTTTTATAGGCCCTTATGGATGATCGGCCTCCCTGCCGCTCACGCATGGTAACTGCGACCTCTGTAATTTTTAAATGATTTAATGCGTATAAAATAATTGCTTCCGGTTCCGGGTATTCATCAGGGTAATAATTAGAAACTATTTTAAGTGCTTTTCTATTTAAAGCCCGATAGCCTGAAGTGCTGTCGAATATTGTAACGCCAACCAATTTTTTATTTAACCATTTAAAATAATTAATTCCGGTGCGCCGTAAACGCGACGATTGAAAACCCTCCTTGGTTAGATACCGCGAGCCAATTACAACATCGGCATTTTGGTGAATAATGGGATCTATTAATTTTTGTAATTCGCCCGGTGGATGTTGCCCGTCGCCATCAAGCTGTATTGCAATACCAAAATTATGTTTTAGCGCGTATTTAAAACCTGTTTGCACGGCGCCGCCAATGCCGAGGTTAACCGGCAAATCAATGAGAATGGCGTTGTTTGCCAATAAAACATTTTTTGTGTTATCGGTTGAACAATCATTTATAAATATTGGACTGATAGAAAAATTATCGGTTAACGGTATTGCGGCAATTTCATCAATGAGTGGCTTAATAGAAATTTCCTCATTAAAACACGGAATTATCAGCGCAACTTTCAATTTATTTTTCATCTCTCTCACCTTTTCTCATGGCTTCGTAATTGGGATGTTTTAAAAGTGACAGTAAATATTTTCGTTCGGTATCCGAATAGCCTGTTTTAAATAGTGTGTATTTATAAGCTTCCTTAGACATAGAATCCCAATGGAAAAGAGAATTTTTTATCAGCCAAAAATGAAAAATATTTAAACTGACAAATACCAAAAACAAAATGGAGCAACAAGCAACAGTAACTTTTCTAACCACGGAAACTTTAATGCTAAATACAAAATTAATAAAGTATGCAAGCGGCAGAGCTAAAAGTGCATAGCATTGTACGAGTGCGCGCATTCCGTAAGCCCCGCCAAAACCCCAGTCCCACCAGCAACTAATTAAATAGATATTAAGTGTGATGTATATAAAAATAGGATAAAATATTTTTCGACTATAAAAAAACGAAATTAGTAAACCGGCAATCATAAAAAGGGCTAACGGTGTATAGAGGAACCATCCTTTATGCCAGCCAAATAAAACCGAATGTAATTTTGGATCATTAAAGAAAAAATGTTCGTTGCTTCCGTACGAAAAAAATAAATAATGACCCGTGTATTTGTGCCAATACAAAAGTTGCGGAATAATTGGTGTAAAAAATATTGCGAAACACAAACATAACTTCCAACGCAACCGAAGTAACTCTTTAATTTTAAAAACGAGTTCACGATATCCCGTAATATTATAAAGCAGAAATACAATTATAATAATAAATTCCGTTGGCCTGATTAAGGTTATTAAACCTAAAACAAATGCGAGTTTACATAGGTGGTTTGCTGTCTTTTCAATATGCCACTTCACGGTAAAATAGAGAAATAACGAAAACAGAAAAAATAAATAGCTGTGAGCCATTTCCCCTTCTTTGTAAACGTAATAAAATAGGTTTGTACCGGTAACGATTAAAAAGAGTGTTATTGAAGTAACCCATTCGCTAAAAAAATTAAGGAGCGTTTTTCGTAAAAACCAAATAGCTATGAAAAAATACAGAAGGGTGCCAAAGTGCATTAGCCAAGCGTACGGCAAGCTGTAGCCATCGCAAGGGTAGTGCAAAATGTTGGCAACTGCATGCCCACAAATAAAAAATGGAAAATACAGTATAGCCATTCCCATTGTAACTTTAGGCACAACTTCGCCATCGGGCGATTGTATTAACCAAAAATTATGGGGAAAATGAAAATTAAAATCATGGTGTATAAACTGCGCAACTAAATACGAGTAATATTGGTTTACATCTGCACTAAAAGGATTGTTTATCCATTTCATTTGTATTTTAAATGACAGCAGCGAAATTAATACTAGCCCAATAAAAACAACAACAGATGGTGTGATGCGTTCCGTTATCGTTCCTTTTAGAATTTTATTTTTTATTGGTAGCATTTTAATTTTTCAATGGTTCATTCATCCTTTCGGTTTGAACCGTTAATAGCATTATCATAATCTATTTTAGTAAGCGATTTATAATAATTTTGTTGATCCTCGTGAGTATTAAATTCAAACTTATCAAAAACCTGCCAGTAAGTTGTTTTATTCAT
>JAYTBK010000149.1:0-1774 GCA_043737035.1 Bacteroidota bacterium
AATTATTGCCAAACAACGTGTTTGTAATTCCTAACAACCGCGGAATAGAAGTGGTAGATGGACACATCAAATTAACCAAACGCGCCGCTGCAGGTTCGGCAGTTACGATAGATAATTTGTTTACCTCTTTGGCTGAAACTCACAAAAGTAATACAATTGGCATTGTTTTGTCGGGCAACGCGCACGATGGAACACAAGGGCTCATGGATATTAAAGCCGCCGGAGGAATTACATTTGCTCAGGATGATTCGGCACAATCTAAAAGTATGCCCCACTCTGCCGTTGCATCAGGCATGGTTGATCACACGTTGTCGCCCGAAGCCATTGCGCGGGAGTTAAACCGAATAAGCCTGATGCGGCGTAACGAATCTTTATCGAAACAACCCTTGAGCACCGTCGAAGAAATAGTTGATAATTATTTTTTAGATACCGACCCCGATTTAATACGTATCATTAAAATTTTAAATACAAATATTGGTGTAGATTTTAGTGTTTATAAATTGGCCACCATCAAACGGCGTATTTATCACCGAATGGTTCAATGCGGGCATAAAAACCTAAAGGAATATTATAAGCACTTATCCAAAAAAAATAATGAAACCGATTTTCTTTATAAAGACCTTTTAATTAATGTTACTTCTTTTTTTAGGGATCCTGACACGTTCACTTATTTAAAAAAATCGCTTCTTCCTGAACTTTTAAAAAGCAAAACCGAACGCGAAACACTCCGAATTTGGATTCCAGCCTGCTCTACCGGCGAAGAAGTTTACACGCTTGCTATTTTAATTGCTGAGTTACAGACAAAAAAAAATCCGAAAACAAATGTTCAGATTTTTGCAACCGATTTAAGTGAACAAGCTCTAAAAGACGCCCGGTTAGGTACATACTCAGAAAAAGAGCTTGTTCCGGTGGGGAAACGAAGAGCAGAACGGTTTTTTAAAAAAACAGACGGAATTTATCGCGTAACAAAAGAATTACGTGATATGTGTGTGTTTGCCAACCACAACGTGTTGCAGAATCCACCGTTTTCGCACATCGACTTTATAAGTTGCAGAAACGTATTGATTTATTTTGATGCAGCAGCGCAAAAGAAAGCTTTGAACACCCTTTATTTTTCATTAAATAGTGGCGGTTACCTCCTACTTGGAAAATCGGAAACCATTGGAACCTCGTCGTCACAATTTAATCAAGAAAATAATGCCGTAAAACTTTATACTAAAAAGAAAAGCGGAACGCGAAGTGTAAACTCTCATCCTTTTGATTCGATTACGAAATACTCTCCTGAAAAATATACTGAACGTGCACTGGGAAAAAAGGTGACCGAAGTTGTTGATATAGATAGGCGTATGAATGACTTATTACTTTCGCATCACATGCCGGCTTGCGTATTAATTAGTAAGAATAAAGAGATCCTCAAATTTAGAGGCCCCACCGAATTATACCTTACACATCCTACAGGAAATGCGAGCCTCAACATTTTAAAAATGGCCCGGGCCGAATTTAACTTTGAACTACGCAACGCCCTACAGGAAGTCTTTCAAACAAACGAACCCGTTTTTAAATCAGGTATTATTGTAAAGCGTTTGCGCTCATACTTCCCCCGTTGATTGTACTGTTACATCCGTGGCTCCATCAACGATGTCGGAGGTGAAGACCCTCGTCAACATTGGGGTTTTATACTTCGAAGTGCATGAGCCAGCATCCGCAGGTTGATGACTAGCTTGCCATGTGCAGGTGGTACTGCGAGTTGATATGATGTGCCAAGGCTGCGTGG
>JAYTBK010000150.1:0-11119 GCA_043737035.1 Bacteroidota bacterium
CCATTTTACAAAAAATATTAAACCGGTTAACCGCTCTTATTCTCGCGGCCGAAGTCTCTGCAATATAATTTGATGCATAAGTTATATTTTCTTCGCCTATCGAATCATCAAAAGCATCAAAAACAACAGCTGTCATTGCAAATATATTAATAGTATATCCGTAATCAATAATCAACCGTCTGCCTATGATTCTGCTTCTACCATTACCAATCATAAGATCTACACTTTTATACGACTGTTCCAAGAAGCCGAATTTTGAATATTGAATCAAATAATTATCAGGATAACTACCTACCGGTATATTTAAATACATAATATCGGGCGAATAGCTAGCAATATAAGAGTTAAGTGTTGGCCCGATAATAAAATATTTCCCCCAAGGCGCTAAAAATTTTTTTCTAAATAGTTTTATGTATAGGTTGTATGTTTTGGCTTTAATGTCATAATATCCTTCAGGATTATCGAGTGATTTACGATTGGAATTTGAAGCCAATCCATCCACTTCCATAACACGCGTATTATAATACTGAGTTTTAAAAAATTTGGCTGAAATACCGAACGATACTCGTTTCTTTATTACATACTCAATAAAAGCCTCATGTTTAACATTAATATGCATATAGCCACCAGAGGCCAGTAAACTTGGAGTCGCATATATGCTATAACCCACGCTTAAACGCTTGCCCATAAAACCCGGCACTTGTGCGTTGCATAGAATTGTGTTAAGAGATATAACGGCCAGCAATAATGTTTTTATATACCTCGGAATGGTAATTTTATTGTTCATTGCTCTACAAAATTAAACAGCCAATTTTAAAAAATAAATTAAAAGCGTTTACGCTGAGAACTCGATTGTACGCCGTTTCTTCGACGTAATAATTTTGGGTATGTGTTGTCGTTTCACCAAAATTAAAAACAGTTTTTGTTAGCGCGTAAAAATTAATATTGTAGCCGTAATCAAGCGCAATGCGGTCGGTTGTCATGCGTGTTCTTCCGTTTACAAAAAAAATATCAAATATTAATTTTTTTTGTTCTCTAGGGTCGAAGTCGTTTATAGTGATCAGCGTTCTATCGTTATAATTGTTACAATAATATGCTTGCGCATACAACGTTGTGGGATCATATTTTGTGGTGTAAGAATGTAACATTGCACCAACAAAAAAATATTTACCCCATGGAGCAAGGTGCCGCTTTTTGAAAAATTTAAAAGAAGAAGAAAAATTTCTACCCGTTATATCGACAATTCCTTCAGGATAATTTTTAAGTGGCGTTCCGTAACTATAACTTAATGTTAGCGGAGCATTGTTACCGGCAACCGCTTTATATAATCTCCCGGAAACGCATATTATAGTTCGTTTTTTTACGGTGTATTCGCAAAAAATTTCATGCTGCGTATTTACGATGGTATTATTATTAGAACCATAAAATCCGGGACTTGCATAGGTACCGTAACCAGCAGCCATTCGTTTACCAAGATATCCGAGAACCTGCGCGCAACAAAACGCAGCACATATTAATATAAAAATTAAATAAAGGTATCGCATAAAATAATTCACGTAAAGTTTATTTTTTCAACCGTTTAATTTCATATAAAACCTGGTACATTTTTGCATTTACCATGTCTTTAGTGTCTTTACCTTTATAAACTTCCTGTTTACGGTAAACCGTTTCGTTGGTTGACAGATCGTATAAAAAAGCATAAAGATATATGGCTTTGCGCCCACTACTACTCCTGTAATTTACAAGCCCCGTTTTTAAAACATATTGGGTACCATATTTAATAATAAGTGTTTTAATATCATTGGTATTAAAAATGGGGTTTTGATTTTTTGTATCGGTATCGAATTTTTCACTAAACCAATCATTCATTACTGAGTAATCGTTTACTTTATCAACTTCGCCCGGAGTAATTAGTCCGGGATCGAGCGTTACCAGCTGTAAATTCAAGCGCTGGGCGCAGTCATTTAAGGTAACTATAAATTTTTCCTGCTTCGCGTCAGCATCAATGTATCGCACTTCCTGCGTTTTCTTTTCATCGATTTTTAAATAGAACGGCTCTAACAAAACTACTTTGTCAATCTGAATCGTTTCTTTCGTTTTTCTGCTTTTCTTTTTGATTTGCACGGTTCGTTGGCCTGTGTAACTCGAGAATCCGCTATTGCTATCATCTTTAATGCCGCCAGCCGGAAACTTACCCACAAATTCAGTACTAGTTAAAAAAAGATCGACGTAAATTTCTTTGTAATAGGCTGTGTCGTAATTTTTAAAATTATTTTCTTTCTGAAGATTCGCTATTAAATCTGTTTTTGAAGCAGTTTCGGTAGTAAGTTGTGTTGAATCAATCACAGCCTTTACCGTATCGAGACTGGCCTTCATCCGAACAAAATCAACAATCTCCCAATTTGTTTTAGCCATTATTTTAAACAGGCTGTCGCTGTAAGCATTTAATGTAACGTTTTGTGGAAATAAAACATGCTTCCTAAAAACGTAATTAAGTGATAAGGTCGTCCATTCATTTGCGGGCATTTTTGTAATTAAGTGATACAGCTGCTGCGGATAACTTTCTATATCCATATGTGATGGAATTCCGTTTTCGAGGTAAGAATTTCCATCGTATTTTATGTCGCCTCTGTTGTAAAGCGTTATGGCGTACATGCATTTGCTAAGTACTTCGGCAACATATTCATTTTGAGGATATTTTTTTTCAAGGATATACGCGGCATAAAAAGCGCTTATAAAATCGCGGTTTTTTAAATACAAACGGCATAGTTCCATGCGAGACAAATCGCGTATGTACTCAAATTTATCTTTCCCTAAAATAAAACTAACACGCCCTGAATTACTCCGTTTGGAGCTTAGATCGGCAATTGCCTGTTTACGTTTTGCAGTATTTGGATGTGTATGTTTTGTATCATCTTCCGTCGAATTATTTCTGATAGATGAAACTTCTTTTAAAAAATATCTCTCCGGAATTTTATAAGTTGGGCTATTAAAATAAGTTTTTTTAAATTCAACCAACTCAAAAGGTAAATGCGAATATTGCAAAACATCAAACGCTTTTTCCGCTTGTTTAAAATCGTATTTGGTTTGTTCAAGCAATTTAAATCCCTCTATGTCAGCTTCACTTTCATGCTCTTTCGAGTACTGACATTTTTCTATCAGTTTATCTTCGTTACTTTTTCCATTGTAATTATTACGGTCAATTTTTTTGTTTGTAACGTAGCCGTTGATATTATGTTTTTTTACAAAGTGCGCGATTTCATGCGATAATATAAACGCCAATTGAGCCTCCGATTCGGCCTGCGCTATTAAACCAACATCAATAAAAATATATCCTTTATCATAGCTGTAAGCATTAACTACCGCCGACTTAAGCGTGTAGATATGCAACTGGCTCCGTAACACGCTGTTATTTTTTAAAATAATATCAGCAAGGCTATTGAGATATGTTGTAACCTCATCATTAATTAATGTATTGCCGCTTTTAACTATTTTCTCAATTTCATAGTTGGCGGCGGTTAGATAGCTTTTCTTTATCTTAATATCTTCCTCATCTTTATTATTGAGTAACGTGATATCCTCTTTTACAACGGTGCGGATGTTTTGTGTAAAGATATCAGGAAGTGTACCCGACGATTGTAATGGGGTAAAATTTACTTTAAGATTTTGTTGCGCGAATAACGAAGCAGTAAAAAATATTAAAAGAAGAAGAATTTTTTTCATAGTTATTTTATAAGTTCCCGTTATTCTATTTGGATTTATTCGTGTAAAACGATTGACTCGCATGAATAACTACTTTTTTAAATAATAATTTGGAGAGGTGGGATAATAATAATGGTGTTTAAGAGGAATTATCTTATAAATATAAATAAAGATACTCGCAAAAAAATTTTTGACACCAGAAAATTTGTTATTCGATGAGCAGATCAAATTTATGGAGTAAACTGGGCAGATCATGTATCAAAAATTTGGCCTTTCTAACTATATTTATTGATGAATCGATGGAAAAGTTTTGAGCCTTCGTAAAATCTAAATCGCTTAGGTTGGTTTCGTTAAAGACGGAGTACATTAGATCGCAATTTGAAATTAAAGTTTTTGTTAGATCGGCCATTGCAAAATTAATGTTATGCATTTTACAGTTATCGAAACCGCTTTTATTCATCCTCTTACTGTCAAATGAAGCGTACTCTGAATCGCAACCGATACAATGGATTTCATCGGAAAAATCGTGTGCACGCGAAAAGTTGATGCCTATTAATTTACATTCGGTAAAAGCTACTTGCTTTAATTTACAGTTGTTTACCTTTATTGCTAAGGTTACAATTTTTGAAATGGCAATTCACAAAATTAAGTTCAGATAAATCGATGAAATTACAGTTAACAAATTCGCAACTTTCATAATCTTGCCGGCTAATTTTATTCCCCAAAAAATTATCTGCCGTAATTGTTTTGCTGTATTTTTTAAATGCTTTCATTTTGTAACAGCTTATAAAAATTTTACAATAAATAAAAAACCATCCGTAGCAGCGAATGGTTTTTTGTCGATTAAAAAATATACTAGTGATGCGCTTCTTCGTGAGGTTCTATTACTTTATGTTCGTTACCCGCAGAGGCTTCATGATGTCCGTGACCAGATTTTAACGTTGCTTGCTGATGGATTAATATCGGATCTACTCTGGTACGGTTAATTGCCTCGCCGCTGTAAACACCTTCATCTAAAATAATAAAAATACCATATGCCATAAAGGTGATGTACGGTATCAAAATGATCATTTTAAAAAACTTCGCTTCATGCCCAAGGTGCATAAATTCAATTACAATATAACCCGCTTTAAGCAACGTCAAACCAATAAATAAAAATTTTAGCCACGTGGTACCCGACCAACCCTTACCCGGCGCAAGTGAACCTATTACTAACTCAAAAATTGTGATAGCAAGCATGATCCAAAAAACCCTCCATAATTTTTTACGGGTTGTTTTTCCTTCTTCCTCACTGTGGTGAGCCATGTGTTCGTATGATGGATAATCGTCGTGAAATTCTGACATAGTAATTAGTTATTGATTGAAGTATTAAATTGTTGAATTAATAATTTTATAATAAATAGAAGAATGTAAATACAAATACCCAAACTAAATCTACAAAATGCCAATAAAGCCCAACTTTTTCAATCATCTCATAATGGCCTCGTTTTTCGTAAGTTCCTTTAAGCACATTTAAGAAAATGATTAAGTTAATACATACACCGGAGAAAACGTGAAATCCGTGGAAGCCGGTAATAAAAAAGAAATAATTTGCAAATTGCGGAACGCCATATTCATTAACCGTCATGTTAGCTCCATAAATTACTTTCTCTACATAAGTTCCTGTTTCCATATCCCAAACGTGGCGTAAAGCGCCTTCTGCAGTTCCATGTATAAAGTGAAACCATTCCCAAGCCTGTGATCCAACGAAAGTAGCACCGCCAACAATCGTCCAGAACATCCATGTAATTACTTTCTTTTTATCATTTCTATGTCCAGCTTCTACAGCTAATACCATTGTTACAGAAGACATGATGAGGATAAACGTCATTAAACCAACATAGGCCAATGGTAAGTGCCGTTCGATAAAAGGAAAATGCGTAAATACGTTTTCGGCTTTAGGCCACACATCGGCGTATTTATGACGTATAAATCCGTAAGACACTAATAAACCACCGAAGGTTAAAGCATCTGATACAAGGAAAAACCACATCATCATTTTTCCGTAACTTACGCGGAAGGGTGATTGACCGCCATCCCAGGCGTGTTTAGAATCGATTTCTGTACTATGAGACATAATTAATATTAATGTTTTAACTTATTTTTGTGAAAATATGATGCAAGTTTAGCGAATAAAATACAGAAATAAAAACAAATACACCCATAAAACATCAAGAAAATGCCAATAAATGGATGTTAGTTCTAAGCCAAGGGTATTACCCGCGGTATACTTGCCTCGCAGGGTATTTATAAGCGTTACAAATAATGAAATTAATCCCCCGAATAAATGAGCGAGATGTAAACCTGTTAATGCGTAAAGAAATGAACCTGCCGCATTAGAATATTTCCCTGCAAACACAATATTCTTTTGAGTTAACTCCTCCCAGCCGGCAAATTGAGTTATTGTAAAAGCAACACCCAAAGCAAATGTTAAAAATACACAAACTACAGTAGCAGTTTTATTGTTTTTTCTGGCCATTTGTAAGGCCATAAATAACGTGATGCTGCTTGACACAATAATAGCAGTGCTTAAATAGAAAGCGTTTGGCAAATCGAACAGAAGCCAATTTCCATTGTCGGCTCGTACAATGTAAGCACTCGTTAAGCCGCCAAATAGCATAACGATACTAATAATGCCAACCCATAACAATGGTTTGGCGGCTTTACGTTTTGCCGCGGCTAACTCGGTTTTATAAGTGGGACTTGGTTTATAGGTTTCCTGCATAAATAAAAATATTATAGAATAAATTTGTGGCCTAACATTAAGCCAATTTGTACAACCGGTAAGTAAACAAATGAACCAAACATAAGTTTTCGCGCATCGTTAACGGTGCCCGACTTATATAAATTATAAGCCTGGTAAGAAAATAGAAAACCCATGAAACTTACAACGGTAGCCGACATCCAGCCCGTGTAGCCAAAAACATAAGGAGTTAATGCAATTGGAGATAATGATAAGGTGTAAACGAGAATTTGTGAGCGCGTGCTTTTATCGCGACCACCCGTTGAAGGCAACATAAAAAAACCCGCTTTTTGATAATCATCGTGGCTGACCCACGCGATCGCCCAAAAATGCGGAAACTGCCAAAAAAACTGAATAAAAAATAACAGCAACGCAAAAAATGTTATATTTCCAAAATTATCGGTAGCCGCTACAGCGCCTATTAATGTTGGGAAAGCTCCGGGAAACGCACCAACAAAAACTGAAAACGGAGTTTTGCGTTTTAGCGGAGTATAAACCAGGGAGTACAATATAATTGAAATAAACCCTACAATACCGCATAATGGATTTGTGAAAATCCATAACAAAACCGTTCCAATAATTCCGCAAAGTGCACAAAAAATCATGGCCTCTGTAATGGTTAAATTACCTGTTGGCAAAGGCCTGAGTTTTGTACGATTCATTAATTTATCAAGGTCCTTTTCGATGATCTGGTTAAAGCCGTTTGCTGCGGCTGTTACTAAAAATCCTCCAATACCAATGGCCATCACCTTTTGCCATTGGTATGTATCGGCAACCGTAAAATAACTGATAACAGCCGAAAAAACAACCAACGCCGAAAGCGCAAATTTGGTTAGTTTAAAATACGATTTTGCTTTACTGTAGTAAATTGTTTCCGGCTGGCTAATATGTTGTGCGGTTTGCAAGGCGCGCAAATTTATGAATTAAACCCGTGGTAAGAAAATATTTAAACAGGTTGGATGTTGCTGCAAAATCCGTACGCTGATTAATGCAGATTTTTAGAACCCAAAAAATAAAATTATCTTCAATAAACTTTAATCAAGTATATTTGTTAAACCTAAAACTTAATTATGAAACATTTATTTATACTGGCATTAACAGCAATTACTATGGCGTTTACAACATCAACAAAAACTATACACGAGTTTAAAGTAAAAACTTTGGAAGGAAGTGATTTTAATTTTGCGAGTTTGAAAGGCAAAAAAGTGTTGATTGTTAATACAGCATCAGAATGTGGTTACACGCCACAATATAAAGACTTGGAAACATTGTATAAGAAATACAATTCTAAAAACTTTGTAATTGTTGGGTTTCCGTGTAATGATTTTGGCGGACAAGAACCGGGAACAAGTACTGAAATCAAAACGTTTTGCACAAAAAATTATGGTGTTAGTTTCCCAATGATGGAAAAAGTAAGTGTTACTACAAGTCCGGTTTATAAATGGCTAACTTCCAAAGCAGAAAACGGCGTTTTGGATGCAACTGTTAAGTGGAATTTCAATAAATTTTTAATTGATGAAAATGGACACCTTGTTAAATATTTGCCATCATCTGTTAAACCACTTGATGCTGAAATTACCAATTGGATTGAAGGAAAATAGTACTAATTTTTGAAGAAAAGTGTAAGCAATTGCTACGCATAAGTTATAAAAATGATTGTGAAGTTCTTTCGATCAAGCTAGCAATAATTTAAGAAAATTACCTAACTACTTCAATTTTATTTACATAATAAGATGTTTCCCCTTGCCAAAAAAATCGTTTTAACACTTCCTTATAATATAACCTTACGTGTTTACCTTGTGTACGAATGATTGTATTATAAACCGCTGTATCGTTTCTCTGTACCGAAAATAACCACACGCGAGTAGGCATAATTGTGCCATCGCCTTCAGATATACCACCTAAATTAAGCTCGCCTTCGTATGTTTTAAATAAATAACCTTTGTCCGAAATTTTAATCACAACGCCCGTTCTTGCTCCCGACGAATAGGTGATACCGCTTATCAGGATAAAAATAACAAATAACACGCTCAAGGAAACTAAGAAAATCACAATCCTTTTTTTCCATTTACTTTTTGGCGGATTTGATTGTTGTAATATTGCATTATCCATATTTATGATTTTAGTTTTAGTTTTCTTTTTAAAAAGAAGATTATATTTAGTTAAGTCCTCTTTAATATTCAATTTCTATACCACCTAACGCTTACACAGTTAAGATACCGGTTTTACTGCGTTTATAAAATTCTATTGTCATATAACTTTAAAAGATATTCTTCCTGCGAAATTGTTTCACAAAAACTCAAATCATTAATCAGGTCGGAAATGAAGTTCCTATCGGGTAAAACTTTTGCTTGTATTGTTTGAATTATTTTTTTATTGCCAATAAAACTGATCTCATCAAATTCGGTATCGCTTATAATTTTAAAAAATGTTTTGTTGTTTTTATATTTACGAAAATACGGAAAATCAACTTTCATATTCATCATAATATCGGTCAATAATAAGCAGCGCCTTGCACTATGCAAAACGCTGTTTAATAATGTTACTTTATTCCTTGCGGCAATTGTTGCTGTTTTTGTCGTTGCTCTTCCATCATTTCTTCCATCGGTACAATGGCGGTTAACCGTGTCATTAATTGTTTGGAGTAACCATCCTGCTTAAATTGTTCTGCAAGCATTACTAGGCGGCGCATTATTTCTTTTGCCTGACCAATTTCTCTTTGAAAAGAAGCTTTGTGCACCGGTTTTTGAGCCTGATAAACCTTTAAATCATTTTCATAAATATCAAATAGTTTGGTTGACAGTTCTGTTGCTTTTTTCACGTTTCCAATTTGGTAATATCCCGCAATAATGGTGTATAATGTAGATTCATAACGCACATTTTCATCCGGTATTTTGGCAAGGCATAAGTCGAGTACTTTTTCGGCTTTTTTATTTTGGCCTTTATTAATTAATGCGCCTGCCAAAGTTGCCATTTGCATGCGTATGTTCGATGCCATCCGCGTGCAATTCTCATCAAGATTTACCCCTTCTTTATCCAAACCGCCCCAAACAAATTTATTCATCAGATTATCATACATCACATCTGTATTCACCCTTCCGCCTTGTTGCATTTCTGTTTCCGAATTTTTAATTGGCGTTAACCGGTAAGCCAGGCCTTCGAGTTGAAAATAATCCTCCATACCTAAATAAGCTTCGGCACCGGTAGTAACGGCAAAATAAATTGGACGCTTCCAGTCATTATGGGCTATAAGATCCAATACCATCAAATCATTTTTAGTTAAATAACTGCGGTTAATCGTCCATTTAATATTTTTAGCTAACCGTGCTGTGTCATTTACAGCAATAACTTTTTCGCGCATTACAGCGTTGGAATCAACCGGCACAAAAAAGGTTTTGCTCGGCAAATAATCCAAAGGTTTGCCGTAGCCTTCGTATTTGTTTGCAATATCGTCGGACTGTATAAACTCAATGGCTTTTTTAAGATTCATTGGCCCTGTACCTTTATCCATTATATAAACAACGTCACGCGTTCCCTGTACATATTTTTCGGCAGGAATGGTAAATGGTACCGGTGCCGACTCGTAAGCTGCGCGGCGCATTTGGTTAATGTACCAATCGGTTTGAAGTAAACTTAAATTACAAACCCTTACGTCTGTTCTAATCCCTTCTACTTCCTGTGCATACCATAGTGGGAAAGTATCGTTATCGCCGTTAGTGAATAAAATGGCATTTGGCGCGCATGAATTTAAATAGTTCACCGCAAAGTCGCGGCTCATGGTTCTTTTAGAACGATTATGATCGTCCCAGCCCTGAGCTCCCATTAATGTTGGGATGATGAGCCCGACGATAATGGAAATAGCAACCGCAGTTTTTGCATGAGTTTTCCTGCTAAGAAAATCAAAAATAAATAAAACTCCAAAGCCTATCCAAAACGCAAAGCCATAAAATGAAGCAACATAAGCGTAATCACGCTCACGAGGCTGATACGGATATTGGTTCAAATAAAATACAACAGCAAAACCGTTTAATAAAAATACGAGGGCAACAACCCACATATCGGCTTTATGTTTTTTATATTGAAATACAAAACCTAAAATACCGAGGAGAAAAGGCAGTGCAAAAAATGAGTTGTTGGCTTTGTTGTTACTTGCCTGGTGAGGAACTAACGAAGTATTGCTATCCAAAATAACGTCATCCAATCCTTTAATACCGGTTTTCCAGTTGCCTTCCAGCGGATTTCCGTTTAGGCCTTGTATATCATTTTGCCGGCCAATAAAATTCCATGCAAAATAGCGCAGGTACATATATTTTATTTGGTAACCTACAAAATAATTTAAGTTTGCCATAAATGTTGGAATTTGAACTTCTTCCATTTCACCGGTTTGCTCATTGGTTTTCATTTTGGTTTTATGATGTTTTTGCACATCGCCCCAATAACGGTAAGCTGCTTCGTGGTTGCTTTGTTGGCTCCACATGCGTGGAAAAACAGTGGTGTATTCTTCGTCGTAAACGGGAATTGATTTTTTACGATCGTCGGTTATTTTATATTTTTTAGATTTTTCATCTTTGGCATAAACGGGTTCTCCGTCTCCAAAATACTGTTGCGACTTTGTAGGCGCGTTATAATATTGTC
>JAYTBK010000151.1:0-1773 GCA_043737035.1 Bacteroidota bacterium
CCGTGTTGCCGATTTTTTTGTTATTTGCGATGCTGATAGTAATACACATGTTAACGCTATAGCCGATTCGCTTGAAGATTCGGTAAGAAAAAAAACTACCGAAAAGCCGTACCATAGCGAAGGATACCAAAATGCCGAATGGATACTGGTTGATTTCGTAAACATTGTTGCCCACGTTTTTTTACGCGAAACCCGCGATTTTTATAATATTGAAGGGCTTTGGGCCGATGGCGATTTTAAATACATTGCCGATTAATCAACAAATTTTAAATACATACGTTACCACTTTATTATGAGCGAGGAAACATCACAAAATAACGAAAATAAAAATACACCCAATTCTGAAGACGAACGCAAAAAACAATTTGAAAAAATGCGCGATCGTTTTGGAAAAAAACCTACAAATCCTTTTGGAGGACCGGGAAATGGAAATGGTGGAAATAATTTTTACTGGATTTACGGCGTTGTAATTGTTGCGTTATTAGGTTTCGTGTTTTTTTCGCAGGATTTTGAAGGTCGCGTTTTTGAAGAAAGCCAGTCGCGCTTTGAACAAGATATGCTTGCAAAAGGCGACGTTAGAAAAATTGTTATCATTAACGAAAAAGTTGCCGAAATTACCATTAACAACGATAGTTTGGCTCTACCCCGATATTCGTACATTGATAGTAAAACCGGAGTTCTAACAAAACGTTTTCCTACTCCAAAAAGTACGCCTGGCCCACATTTTAGGGTTTCGGTGCCCGATGTAAAAGATTTTTTAGAGCAAGTGCGCCTCGTGCAGGCTAACGCAAATGTGCCCGCTGAGTTACGTGTTTCTCCTTCGAGAGAAGATCGAACTGAGTGGACCGACCATATGGGTTGGCTATTGCCAATTGTTATAATGGTTGGCTTGTGGATTGTAATGATGCGCCGAATGGGCGGTGGTGGTGGTGGTGCCGGACAAATATTTAATATCGGAAAATCGAAGGCGGTTTTGTTTGATAAAGACAGCAATACTAATATTACATTTAATGATGTTGCCGGATTAGATGGGGCAAAAGTTGAAGTAATGGAGATTGTTGATTTTTTAAAGAATCCAAAAAAATATACAGATCTTGGCGCTAAAATTCCTAAAGGTGCGTTATTGGTTGGTCCTCCCGGAACAGGGAAAACGTTACTTGCCAAAGCCGTAGCCGGAGAAGCAAAAGTTCCTTTTTTCTCTTTATCAGGATCCGACTTTGTAGAAATGTTTGTTGGAGTTGGAGCATCACGCGTACGCGATCTTTTTAAACAGGCAAAAGAAAAAGCACCATGTATTATTTTTATTGATGAGATTGACGCTATAGGTCGCGCACGTGGGAAAAACGCTGCTGCCGGTGGTAACGATGAACGTGAAAATACACTTAACCAATTGCTTACCGAAATGGATGGCTTTGGCACAAACAGTGGCGTAATTATTTTAGCCGCCACCAACCGTGCGGATATTTTAGACAGGGCCTTAATGCGTGCGGGACGTTTCGACAGGCAGATTTATGTAGATATGCCGGATGTGAATGAGCGTAAGGAGATTTTCGAGGTTCATTTAAAGAAAATTAAAATTGACCTTTCTGTTGATATTGATTTTTTAGCAAAACAAACTCCCGGTTTTAGCGGCGCTGATATTGCAAATATTTGTAATGAAGCGGCTTTAATTGCAGCGCGTGCAAATAAAAAACAGGTTACTAAACAGGACTTTTTAGATGCGGTAGATAGGATTATTGCAGGCCTTGAAAAGAAAAATAAGATTATTACACC
>JAYTBK010000152.1:0-4714 GCA_043737035.1 Bacteroidota bacterium
GTTAGGGAATTAATAACTAATGAGGTTGTAAAAAGCATTTGTTCTTTTGATTATTTACAATGTGAATTTTAGACTATTATATATGAGCTAATGGTATAATTAATTTTTGAAAATAAAAGCCGCGCCAGGGATGCAAAGGGAAAGTTCTTTTTTTGCGTTTTTTTCGCGAACAAAAACCCGTAGCGAAGCGAAGCCCTCAGCAGCGCCGACCTGGCTCCCTAAAAATAAATTTTTTAATAAAAAGCTCTGAAAATATACATGTAACTATCCAAAAATTTCTATGATATATTTTGGTACAATTCCCAAGGCGACGGTGAACAGCGTGGTTAAGGCTAATAACAATACGTGCGATGTTTCCAACACAATTTTTTGATCTTCTTTTGCAGGTTTAAAATACATGGCAATAATCACTTTAAAATAATAGTACACACCAACTGCAGAGGTGATAATTGCTAAAATGAGCAACCATTTAAAAGAAGTACCAATCATCAATGTAAACACAAAATATTTCGCGAAAAAACCAGCTGTAACGGGGATGCCTGCCAAAGAAAAAAGAGCTACTACCATGCATCCAGCAACAAACGGATTTCTTTTGCCTAGGCCGTTAAATGCTTCAATGCCGGAATCGTCATTATGTTTGGATACGTTATACAATACGGTGAAAGCGGTTATAGAGCCAATAGAATACGCTAACGAGTAGTACAAAATTGCGTTAATACTTGCAAAACCCCGGTTGTTAGCGAGTATAGCCATTAGCATAAATGCTGCGTGACTGATACTTGAATATGCTAGCATTCGCTTTACACTTTGCTGAGATGCTGCTGTAATATTTGAAATCACAAGTGATAAAGCTATAATGACGGACAGAACTATCGTCCAACTATCACTAACTTTACCAAATACTACTAAAAAAAGATGCATGAATGCTGCAAAAGCAGCGGTTTTAACGATGGTACTCATTAAAGCAGTTATGACAGTTGGAGAACCTTCGTAAACATCCGGGGCCCAAAAATGGAAGGGAGCCGCGCTTACTTTAAAACACATTGCTACTAATATTAATAAAACTCCGGCATAGAAAAAGACCGGAAGGGTTCCATTTGCCTGCGAAATAAAAGACCGAATTGCCATCAGATCAAAGCTTCCGGTGGCGCCATAAATTAAGGCAATTCCAAATAATAAAAACCCCGATGCAAATGAACCCATGATTAGGTATTTAAAGCCTGCTTCATTGGATGCTAGATCGCGTTTTCGGCTCGCGGCTAATACATACATTGGTATGGATAAAATTTCGATGCCTAAAAATAACGTCGTCATGTTGCTAAAAGACGTGAGCATTAAAGCTCCAACTAATGCAAATAGCACTAATGCAAAATGATCGGTGATGTGATCTTGCTCAAAATAATCGTTGGCTAAGATGAACCAGAAAAAAGCCGTAGCCAATATTACACCGCTAAACGCCAGTGCAACATTATCAAAACGGATCATGTTGGTAAACAATGGAATATTTAAATTATTATTCCACTCCATAAAATTACAGGCGTATGCGGCCAATATGCCAATGAGCACTAGTGGATACAATATTTTTTTGAACTTGAAAATTTCGGCTAACATTGCTAAAATTCCTAATCCGCTTATTATAAAAAGTCCTTTCATACTATTTAAAAATGTTAAATGTTAAATTTTGAATGCTAAGTGTTATCTGATAATTTAAAATTTATCATTTAAAATTTATCATTATTAATTTTGTTCCTTCTTCCGCTAAATCATTTAATGGTTTAGGATAAACTCCAAATGCGATGATTGTAAAACATACAATGTATAAAACCAACTTATCTGTTTTTACCAACGAACCAAATGCAATGGCTGAATCTTTGCGGTCGCCTAACATTATTGCCTGATAGCTTCGCAACATGTAAACTGCACCTAAAATAATTGTTAAACCTGCACAGGCAGCAACCCACGCTCTATATTGGTAAACGCCGTTAATCAATAAAAACTCTCCAACAAATCCGTTGGTTAATGGTAGTGCTACAGAACCTAATAATATGATTAAAAACAGAACCGCAAAATTTCCATTCATACTTCTTATGCCGCCTAACTTTTCCATGTTGCGTGTTCCAGTATGGCGCATCAGTATATCAGCAATTAAAAATAATCCTACAACGTTAACTCCATGGGCAAGCATTTGCATTACTCCACCCTGTATACCTTGTTGGTTAGCCGATAAAATTCCGGCAGCAATTAGCCCCACATGGGCGATGGATGAATACGCGATCAGGCGTTTGTAGTCTTTTTGAACAATGGCAATACACGAAGCATATACGATCCCAAACACGGATAGCCCAATGGCTACTCCACCCCATCTATCTAAAGCTAAAGGCGCAAGTGGAAGCAACCATTTAATTAAACCAAATGTTCCCATTTTTAGCATGATGCCCGAAAGTAGCATTGTACCTTGGGTTGGAGCGGTTACATAGGTATCGGGTTGCCAAGTATGCAATGGAAAAATTGGCATCTTAATACCAAAAGCTAAAAATATACACCAAAATACAAAACTTTGCTGACTTACGTTTAGCGACTTACCGGCCCGATAAAGATCGGCGATTGCCCACGATTTTATGCCTGTTTCGTAGCCCGTATGATTATACAAATAAATAAACCCAATTAACATAAACAACGAACCGAGTAATGTATAAACGAAAAATTTAAAAGTGATGCGAGCCCTGTCTTCGCCACCCCAAACCAAACAAATAAAGTAAATAGGTATAAGAGCCAATTCCCAAAACACATAAAAAAGGAAACCGTCGTTAGCAGTGAATACGCCAATTAATGCCATTTGCATAATTAGGATAAGTGCATAGAACGAATTTGGTTTATCGTAATTTGTATTATAGGAAGATAAAATTATTAACGGCACTAAAAACGTTGTGAGCAGAACTAATAATAATGATAGAGCGTCGATACTAACAGCAAAATGAATTCCCAGAGATTCGATCCACGCAAAGTTTAAAGCGAGGTTTGCATTGGCAGGGTTATGTTTATATTGAAACAATACAACGAGTGATAAAATAAATTCGACTATAGATAACCCTAAGGCTAAATTGCGGGGGCCTTTACCCTTTGTAAAGAATACCAGTAAACTTGCGATAAGAGGTACACTAATTAATAATCCTACTAACATATTTTATATCTAATTTTTTACTTTGTTTTAAAATCTATTTGTTTACTGGCTTTTTATTTTTCCGTTTGCTTATCTTTAGTAATCAAATAATTAATTGCCTCTTAAACATATTTAAACTGTTTGTTATATTTTCTAACAAATTGTGACCACATACTTTGCCATTCTTCTACAGTTGATTGAAACATGAAATCAGCGGGAAATCTTTCGATGTTCCTTTTAACTGCTTGGTTTAATGCTTTAGTTTCCACTTCGTAAAGTTCTGCCAAATCAAAATCTAACATAATCTTTTGGTTACGTATTTCATGAATTTTATGCTGAACTTTTTGCACCTGTACCTTAATTATTTAATAAAAGAATAAAATAAGATTAAAATAATTCCTAATACCATACTAAAAATATAAACTCCAATGTGACCCGTTTGTGCTCTACGCAACACTGAGCTAATGCCATTCAAGGCGCTACCAAACCCATTTACAATTCCATCCACAATTTGAAGGTCCATAAACTTGTAAAAGAAAACAGATAATATATCTAACGGTTTGCGAACTACCGCATCGTAAAACTCATCCACATAATATTTATTATACACTATCTTTCTGATACCTTTTAAATTTGCATCATTGGCTTCGGGCAGTATTTGATTTTTAATGTAAACCATATACGCAAAAAATATTGTTGCGCCAGCAGCTATAATAGCAATGCCCATTAACATCCATTCTTTTGTATGATTTAATACGCTCGGATTTTTATGCGCAATGATCGAATCTAAATGATGGTGCATCCAGTTTGGTACATCCCAAAATTCTGGCAAACCGAGTAAACCACCAACTACAGAAAGAATAGCCAATACGATTAAAGGAATTGTCATGGTTTTTGGTGATTCATGTAAATGATGTTCCTGCTCGTGTGTTCCCCTAAATTTGCGGTAAAAGGTTAAGTATAGCAAACGGAACATATAAAACGCGGTGAGCATAGACGCCACCTGGCCAAAGAACCAAAGAGTTGGACTATGTTCATACGTATGCGCTAAAATTTCATCTTTAGAAAAGAAACCTGAAAATGGTGGAATACCACTAATTGCAATTGTACCAATTAACATTGTTGCAAAAGTTATCGGCAAGGCTTTTTTCAGTCCGCCCATTTTTCGCATGTCCTGTTCGCCGCCCATCGCATGAATCACAGAGCCTGCACCTAAGAATAACAAAGCCTTAAAGAACGCGTGTGTAGTTACGTGGAATACAGAAGAACTATACGCTCCAACGCCTAATCCTAAAAACATTAAGCCTAATTGAGATACAGTTGAATAAGCCAGCACTTTTTTAATATCATTTTGAAACAAGCCAATTGTAGCAGCAAACAAAGCCGTAGCTACGCCAACAATTGCTACAACATGCGATGCTTCGGGTGACATAGAATAAAAAATATTGGAACGAACGATCATATAAATACCCGCTGTTACCATAGTAGCCGCGTGGATCAATGCTGATACAGGAGTTGGGCCTGCCATGGCATCGGGTAACCAAGTATATAACG
>JAYTBK010000153.1:0-4713 GCA_043737035.1 Bacteroidota bacterium
TAAATCCGGAAATACGCACGGGAAAAACCGAACTGAATGTTTTTTTTGCTTTGCACAAAGAAACGATGCGGAGAACCAACATGCATTACGAAACACTTGGACAACTTGAATCCATGTTTAATTCGTTGGGCAAAAATGCTCTTGTTGCTAACTGCTATATCGATAATAAATTACAGGGTGGCGTATTTATTGCCTATACAAATTATAGTAGCTATTATTTGCATGGTGCTTCGGCCAACACAACAGTAGCCGCCGGTGCAGTAAAGTTTTTACATTATTGGTGCATGTGCGAATTACGTGAAAGAAATGTTGAAAAGTACGATTTTGTAGGTGCGCGCCTGTCTGAGGTAATCGGTACGAAACTGGAAGGGATTCAAAATTTTAAAAAACGATTTGGATCAGAATTAATTAAAGGTTATTTGTGGAAAAAAGACCTTAATCCTTTCTTTTGCAAGGCTTACGATAGTTTATTATATTTAAAACTTATTTTAAAAGGGCATAAGGTACCTAAAGATATAATTGATCAGGAAAGACATAAACTTTATGAGCATTAAAAAAATATTGGTTGTTATTGGTACACGCCCCAATTTCATAAAAGTAACTCAATTTAAAAAAGTTGCATTGCTTTATAAAAATATCGATCTTAAAATAGTACATACGGGTCAGCATTTTGATGAAAAGATGGCCGACGTGTTTTTTAAACAATTCAATCTTATACCCGATTATTTTTTAAATATTTCCGCTACAGCATCTGCGAATAGCCAGATTGCAGAGATAATGATTAAGCTTGAACAGCTTTTATTAAACGAGTTTAAACCGGACATATTAATGGTTGTTGGTGACGTAAATTCAACCTTGGCCGCAGCAATTACTGCAAACAAATTAAACATTAAAATTGCACACGTTGAAAGTGGTTTGCGTAGCTACGACAAATCTATGCCCGAAGAGCACAACCGTATTGTTACGGATGCGATTACCAACTATTTTTTAATTACCGAACAAACCGGATGGGACAATTTAATTGCCAGTGATGTGGATGAAAAACAAATGTTTTTTGTTGGCAATACAATGATTGATACAATGGTAGCCTTTGAAGGTGACATTGAAAATTCAACAATTTTAGAAAACCTTATTCTCGAAAAACAAAAGTTTGTATTAATGACCATGCACCGGCCGGCATGTGTAGACACTAAAGAAGGTTTGTTGAAATTGCTTGAAGTAATAGGCCATATTTCGCCAAGTTATAAAATTGTATTTCCTGTGCATCCCCGAACTTTAAAAAACATTGAAAATTTTAATTTAAAAGATTCTTTTGAAAATATTCAAGAACTGATTTTTACACAGCCTTTAGATTATTTCGCTTTTCAAAAGCTCATCAAATACGCAAAATTTATCATTACCGATAGCGGCGGCATACAGGAAGAAAGCACGTTTCTTAAAATACCATGCTTAACTTTACGCAGTAACACCGAGCGGCCCATAACCTGCACAGTTGGCACAAATACATTGGTGCCTTTTGAACTAGAAAAAATCAAACACTACATTGAACAAATAGAAGCAGGCGAATATAAAAAAGGAGAAGTGCCAAAATTATGGGACGGTAAGGCAAGTGAGCGTATATTTAAAGCTTTATCACTTTTACCTGAATGATTTATTTAACCTATAACGATTCTCCATCCGGCATTTATAATTCGCAGGTAATTGATGTCGTAAATTACCTTCAAAAAATTTCGAAAGAAAAAGTTATACTGATTTCACTTATTTCATTAAGAAACTTTTATGTAAATAAGCGTTGGATAAAAAGTCGATGCACCACGGCAATTGTACTTCCAATGTTCCCTAAAGTACGATTTTGGAAAGCAAACATGATAACTCTTTTTATAATTTTGTTATTGGGTAATCATAAAACGCTTATGGCACGCGGCCCATTTGCAGCATACCTCGGTTTAAGATTAAAAAAAATAAAATTATGTAACAAAATAATATTTGATGCCCGAGGCGCTTATTACGCCGAATTAAATGAATACAATGTTGTTGATGATGACAAAATAAGGAACGATATAAAAAATATTGAAAATTTTGTTTTAAGTCAATGTGATTACCGATTGGCGGTGTCAAAAAGCTTGGTTACATATTGGAAAACGAACTACCATTACAACGGAACTAAACATGTGGTAATACCTTGTACATTGGGTAATGATTTTTTAAATGCATTCCCTTCCGAACAACAACTCTTAAATTTGAGAAGCAAACATGGCTTCGAAAAAAACGATATTTTATTTGTGTATTCCGGCTCAACTGCCGGTTGGCAATCTTTCAATTTGATTGATGAAGTTATGCTTGAAATTTTAAAAATATCGGCTACAAGGTTAATAGTGCTCTCGAATGATTTCGACAAGGATTTAAAAATAATGCAGCTTTATTCCGAAAAAATAAATATTGCTTTTGTAAAACCCAATGAGGTTAAGGAATACTTATATATGTGCGACTACGGCATAATTTACCGCGAGCAAAGTATTACAAATAAAGTAGCATCGCCCGTAAAGTTTGCTGAATATTTAAGTTGCGGTTTAAAAGTATTAATTTCAGAAAATTTGGGTGATTATAGTGAGCTCGTAAAAAAAGAAA
This sequence comes from Bacteroidota bacterium, assembly GCA_043737035.1. Lineage (GTDB taxonomy): Bacteria > Bacteroidota > Bacteroidia > B-17B0 > Aurantibacillaceae > UBA4416. Next base: position 2,629 of record JAYTBK010000153.1, read on the forward strand.
ATATTGCATTTGATGAAAACAATATCGATAATGTTTCGTATGCCGAAAAAACGAGGATAAATAATATTAGTAAACTTCTATTCGTAAAGGAGACCTATAAAGAACATTATTTAACCCTTTTATCATAGTGAAACAAGTCGTTGTTTTAGACAGTTTACGTTGGCTAGCGGCTTTAAGCGTTTGTTTATATCATTTTGTATGTACAACCACGGGCTTTCAATTTTCACAAGCTGTAAATTCGGCTTTTAATTTTGGCCAATATGGTGTATATGTTTTTTTCGTTATTTCCGGTTTTATTATTCCGTGGTCGATGCACAACAATAATTATAAGCTAAAATTCATCTTCAAATTTATTGCAAAAAGATTAATCAGGTTAGAACCGCCCTATCTTATTTCTATTTTATTAATTCTCATCGTAACGTATGCTAAATCAAAATTTCATCTCGGTGCCCCCAGTTCGGATAATGTCACTTTTACACGTGTTGCTCTACATTTCGGATATTTAATAAATTTTTTTTTGGAGTATAATTGGTTAAATAATGTTTATTGGACCCTTGCTATTGAGTTCCAGTACTATCTGGCCATTGCGTTAATCTATACGCTGTTCATCAATAAATCCATTGCTATAAGGTTGGCCGTTTATTGTTTTTGTTTTATAATAGCATACATTATCCCCGATCCCAACCTTGAACATTTCCCTGCATATGCCCCGCTTTTTTTATTTGGCATTTGCGCGTTTCAGTATAAAATAAATGTTGTTACGTATTATGAGTTTTTTATGGTAACTATACTATGTTTTGTATACAATTATTTTTTGATTGGTAAAGAGTTTGCATACTTTGGAATATTTACTTCACTTATAATTATTTATTTTTCAGAGCTAAAAATTCCTTTATTCAATAGTCTAGGCAAAATAAGTTATTCATTATACTTAATACATCCAATAATTGGTGCGGCAGTGATAAATTTACTCTATAAAGATGCTTCCACGTCATTTTTAAAAATGGCTTTGGTTTTTTTGGGGTTATTTGTAACAGTAATTGCATCTTATATCATGTATATTTTAATTGAAAAACCATCAAAAAATTTATCTGCAAAAATAAAATTTAAATGCGCATAGCACTGCTTACAGATGGAATTTCGCCCTATGTAATAGGTGGTATGCAGAAGCATTCGTTTTACGTTGCTAAATATCTTGCAAAAAATAAAATTTACGTTGACTTGTACCATTGTAATAACTCTGCACTAGATATATATAAAGCAGAATGTTTTTCGGAGGAAGAAAAAAAATACGTCACATCCATTGTATTGGATTTTCCGATAACGATTAAGTTTCCGGGACATTATTTATTTGCTTCGTATAAATATTCAAAACTTATTTTTAATCATATCCGGCACCATTTGCACATATATAATTTTATTTATGCCAAAGGCTTCACCGGTTGGAAACTAATTGACGAAAAGCAAAAGGGCAATGTTGTGTGCTGCGACATTGGTATTAATTTTCATGGATATGAAATGTTTCAAATAGCGCCAGATTTAACCGCAAAAATGAAGCAGTTTGTTTTTAGGAGTACCGTAAAATCTTTGTCGTTAAAAGCCGACAAAGTATTTTCGTACGGCGGGAAAATTACAACTATTATTAAAAATCTTGGCGTAAAAAATTCAAACATTATCGAACTCCCATCTGGCGTAGAGCCTGAAAAGATTAATACCGAAGTTAAACTACCGAACAAATTTTTGCATTACGTATTTTTAGGCAGGTCGGAAAGGCGAAAAGGAATTTTGGAATTAAATAATGTGCTCACTGAATTGCTTGCCCAGAAACAAGAATTTAATTTTAGTTTTATAGGACCAATTCCAGAAAATGAAAAAATTATCCATCCTTCAATATGTTATTACGGTGAAATAAGAAATTCCGATAAAATTAATGCACTTTTGCGTAATGCTGATGTGTTAGTATGTCCAAGCTGGAGCGAGGGTTTCCCAAATTCAATCCTCGAAGGGATGTGTAGTGGGTTAGCAATTATTGCCACCAATGTAGGAGCGGTATCAGAACTCGTAGACCCAAAAAACGGGTGGTTG
>JAYTBK010000154.1:0-1770 GCA_043737035.1 Bacteroidota bacterium
GCCGATGAACCAACCAAACGAATATACTTTAGCAGTGTGTGACATAACCGATCATTCGGTATTGCTTAAAGATAGTTGGATAATAATTTTACATGCTACTAAAATTCCACCGCACGTGGGCATGATTATTAATGGTTCCTACAGTTCGTTAACTATAAAAGGTGCGGAATTAAATATAAATTGTGAAGCCTTGCTTAAACTAATTTCTCGAAAAAAAATTGCAACAATCGCCATCCGTTTAATTAAACAGCCGGTGTTTAGTATCAACCATCAACAAGAGATATTTGAATTTTTTGTAAAAGAACAAAATAAAGTAAGCGTAGAAAATACCTGTTTAAGCCCAATAAAATATTTTCTGCACGAATTTTATGCTCTAATTTATGATAAAAATGAATTACTTTTTGAGCTCATTGAAAGGCTTAAACAAAACGATTATATTTACGATGCTGTTGGTTTTCATTTGAATTTAACCAGTAACACCAATTTATTTTCGCTTCCGGTTTATACGCGGCAAAAATTGGCGGAAATGATTAAAAAAGAAATTAGTTAACGTGATGCTTAATTCAGAAAATATATTTCTCCGGGCACCTGAATTAGCGGATGTCGACATTCTTTACAATTGCGAAAACGACACCTCATTATGGAAGGTGAGCAATACGCAAACGCCTTTTAGCAAACACATCCTATTACAATATTTAGATACGGCACATCATGATATTTATACAAACAAGCAATTACGATTTATGATTTGCCGTAATAGCGATAACTTATGTATTGGTACAGCAGATCTCTTCGATTTTGAGCCGGCACACAGCAGAGCAGGAGTAGGGATTTTAATTTTTGAGAAATATAGGAACAACGGTTACGCATTAGAATCTTTAAAAGTATTAATTAACTATTCCTTCAACGTTTTACTCCTAAACCAATTGTACTGTAACATAAGTGAAAATAATTTAACCAGTATTTCCTTGTTTAAAAAATTAAATTTTGTGTCAGCAGGTTTAAAAAAAAGTTGGAATAAAACCGATTATAATACTTTCGAAGACGAATGGATTTTTCAGCTTATAAGAACAAATTAAGCGACATAAAAGGGTAATTATTTTATTTTTTTTGCCACCACAATCATTTCTTCACCAATGTTTAAAACCGATAATGTTTTATAAATAAGGTTATGAATTTTCATATATAATTTTAACTTCCACAAAGGTTGAACCGTAAAAGTGTTAAAATAGTTTTGGCGTTCGGCAGCATTTATCGAAACATTTGGGGTGCCGGTTTGAACTGACTTCTTTTTTTGAAAACGTTTGATAAAAGGCAAAATGGTGTACATAATGAACAGTTTTATCTCGAAGGATGATTTTATAGTTTCTACTTTGTATCCGTGTTTTTCCAGCAGTATTGTAATTGTTTTCTTTCCAAAATAATTTACATGATCAAGACTCATCATTTTCCAATTTTCTTTGTATTTTTTGGCAAAAAACGAATCAATTTGCGGCACCTGCAAAACTAAATAACCGTTAATCGTGGTTACAGCAGCGCATTTTTTTATAAACTTATCAGCTTTATCAATATGTTCGAGTACGTCCCATAAAGTTACGATATCAAACTTTTTATTTTCATCCATATCAAAAAAATCAATATGGTCTACTGGAAGATTAAGATCGTTTTTAGAGTAGAGGTAGGGCTGTTCGGAAATTTCTATCCCGTAAACGTTGTAGCCTAATTGCTGACCTGCAAGCATAAAATGACCCCAGCCTGACCCAAGATCAA
>JAYTBK010000155.1:0-1764 GCA_043737035.1 Bacteroidota bacterium
CCGAAGTAGTTGTTGCAGGCGGCATGGAAAATATGAGTTCAGTTCCTTTTTATTTGGAGAATAATCGTTGGGGCGCTAAATATGGTAATGGAACTGTTGTGGATGGTTTGGCAAAAGATGGTTTAACAGATGTTTATAACAATAACCCAATGGGAAATTGTGCTGAGTTGTGTGCCAAAGAATATAACTTTACACGAGAAGATCAGGATTCTTTTGCAATTGAATCTTATAAGCGTTCTGCTGCGGCATGGCAAGCCGGTAAATTTAAAGAAGAAATTGTACCCATTGAAATTAAAACGAAAAAAGGCGATGTTGTTTTTGCAGAAGATGAAGAATACAAAGCTGTAAATTTTGAAAAGATTCCCACACTTAAACCTGTTTTTCAAAAAGATGGAACCGTTACTGCAGCCAATGCTTCTACTATGAATGATGGTGCCGCTGCGTTAATTTTAATGAGCAAAGAAAAAGCGGATGCCCTTGGTTTAAAACCTTTGGCTAAAATTATAAGCTATGCTGATGCTGAACAAGCGCCTGAGTGGTTTACAACTTCGCCATCGGTAGCATTGCCTAAAGCCGTAAAAAAAGCAGGTTTAACAATGAAGGATATCAATTATTTTGAATTGAACGAAGCTTTTTCGGTAGTTGGGTTAGCTAATATTAAACTAATGGGACTGGATGCTTCTAAAGTAAACGTAAATGGTGGAGCAGTTTCGTTGGGCCATCCGCTTGGTTGTTCGGGTGCTCGTATTATTGTAACCTTAATAAATGTGTTGAAGCAAAACAATGCCAAATACGGCGCTGCTGCAATTTGTAATGGCGGCGGCGGCGCAAGTGCCATGGTTATTGAAAACATGCAGTAAAAATTATTTCACGATCATATTGAACTTATTTTCAGAATCTCAGGTGCGCATAAAAACGACATTTACACATTCTAAGTAAATTCAGCATAACAATGCATGATGATATTGAAATAATTCCAAGATTAGCAAATAACATTAAGGTCGCGTTTTCTTTCGTGGACAAAAAAAGGAGTAACTTTTAGTGACCCTATTTTTGCGTGACTAGGCGGGCTGCTGTGAGCTCCACATCATTTCGGTTTTACTGGCTTAAAAAGCCTGCAAAAGAATTAAACCTTGCGCATCCTCGGCGCAATCTAACTTACTTTATAAAATACCGCACCGCCATGCGGTAACTTTCCAGCCCAAAACCGCTAATGCTTCCAACACACTGTTTTCCTAAAAAAGAAACGTGCCTGTAATCTTCGCGAGCAAAAATATTGCTCACATGCACTTCAACTACAGGTGTTTTAATGGCTGCAACGGCGTCGGCCAACGCAACCGAAGTATGTGTGTAACCGCCGGCATTTAAAATAATTCCATCAACATCAAATCCAACTTCATGCAATTTATTAATAAGTTCGCCCTCTACATTGCTTTGGAAATACATAATTTCAGTTTGAAGATTATCCAAACGAAGGTTTTTTAAAAAAGACTCAAAATTTTCATCTCCGTAAATTTCTTTTTCCCTAACACCTAAAAGATTCAGGTTTGGGCCGTTGATTATTGCTATCTTTAACACGCTGTTTAATTTATGATCAACCAAATTTAAACATTACCCTGCAACTTTGGAAGGCAAATATCACCGATTTTAAATATTACCTGCAGGTAGAAAGATCGCTATCTGTTAACTCGGTTGTAGCCTACAGCAGCGACATTGAGAAACTTACGGTATTTATTGAAATGCATCATCCTACTAAACAACCGG
>JAYTBK010000156.1:0-4692 GCA_043737035.1 Bacteroidota bacterium
ATGAGCGGTGAATGCGAAAAAAAACCGTTGTCGGCAAAATCGCTTCAAACTCTTTAAGTGTTTTCGACGCGACAATTTTTTTTCCTGTAGTTAAAAATAAGTTAGTGTAATTATCCGAAGCCTCAAGCCATACAATATCTTTATAATCAATTAGTGTAAAACCTTTACTATGGTTTATCAGCACCAAATTTTTATCATTGCTACCGGCCGCTGTTGCCGTGCCACGTTGCTCATAATATTGTACTACTTTTTTAACCGCCCCTTGAAGTTCGCTCAGTAATAACGGTTTTAATAAATAATCAATGGCGCCTGCCTTCACCGCATTAATACCATGTTCGCTATATGCCGTTAAAAATATTAAACAAAAATCGCGGTGTACTAAACCGTCAATCATTTCAAGGCCACTCATGCCAGGCATATTTATATCACAAAAAACTACTTGCGGTTTAAGGTCCTGTATAAGCTTTTTACCATCCATACCACTGCCTGCCTCAGCTATAACTTCTATTTCCGAACAGTAATTGCCGAGCATCTTGCGGGTGTTGCTTCTGCTGTTTTCTTCATCGTCGATAATTATGGTTTTAAAAGTTTGCATAGGCGGGGTTTATTTATTGCTAATCTAATCAAAATTCAAATAATATTCAAGCCATTTATTTAAGTTGGTTACCGTTTGAGTAAAATAGTGTTTATTAATAGGGAGTAATTAATTATCTTCAACATCTTTAATAATGAACTAAGTAAAACACACTAAATTATTTTATATCCATGAAACATTTTTTTATCGCCCTTTTTTTTATCGCGGTCAACGCAACCTGTTATTACGCACAAAAAAATATAACGGTTGAAGATCTTTGGGGAAAGTACGCGTTTATGCCAAAGGCTGCGGCCGGCTTTAATGTAATGAATGATGGCATGCATTACACCGATATTGAAGCAGACGGCGATTTTAATAACATCGTAAAATATAATCTACGATCAGGCAAAAAAACGTCGGTACTCGTTAAAGGTTCAACTGTAAAAGTAAATGATAAGGGTCTTGATATCAGCGATTATTCTTTTAGCCCCGATGAAAGTAAATTATTCTTTACAGTAGAGGTAGATCACATCTATCGCCGTTCGAGCGTTGAAAAAAACTATGTTTACGATACTAAAACCGGTAAAATAGAAGAACTATCGGATAAAGGCAAACAAATGTTTGCTACGTTTTCACCTAAAGGAAACCTAGTGGCTTTTGTACGCGAAAATAATTTGTTTATTAAAGATTTAGATAAGCATAATGAGATTCAGGTAACAACCGATGGGAAAAATAATGAAATAAAAAATGGCTGGGCTGATTGGGTTTATGAAGAAGAATTTAGTAAGGCCAACTATTTTACATGGAATAGCGATGGAACAAAACTCGCCTATGTAAGATTTGACGAAAGAAAAGTTAAAGAATACACATTTGATACGTATAATAACAATCTTTATCCTGATAAAGTAACGTTTAAATACCCAAAAGCCGGCGAAGATAATTCGGTGTTAAGCGTACATATATTTGATGTGGCAACAATTAAAACCACTCAGGTGGATATTGGTAACGTTACTGATATTTATATTCCGCGCATACAATGGACAACCGATAGAAATATTTTATCGCTGCAACGCATGAACCGTTTACAAAATAAACTGGAACTTTTATTTGCTGACGCTACCACTGGAAATACTAAAACCATTTTAACCGATGAAGCTAAAACATACATTGATATTACTGATGATCTTACATTTTTACCCAACAGCCGCGGATTTATTTGGAGCAGTGAAACCGATAATTATAACCATTTATATTATTATGATATAAACGGAAAATTGATGAGTCAAATTACCAAAGGAAATTGGGATGTGATTTCCTTTAATGGTTACGATGAAAAACTGAATACCTTGTTTTATATTTCAACCGAACGTGGACCAATTAACCGCGATGTTTACAGTATAAAGCTTGATGGAACAACCAAAAAACGATTGTCTACAGCCGAGGGAACTACCGGAGCAGATTTTAGCACAGGTTTAAAATATTATGTAAGTAATTGGTCTGATGCGAATACGCCTCCGGTGTATGAGTTACACAGTGCCGATGGTAAACTAGTAAAAGTGCTGGAAGATAATACCGATCTTAAAACCAAAATAAAAGATTATAATTTATCCAAAAAAGATTTTTTTACTTTTAAAAATTCTGAAGGCGTTGAGTTGAATGGTTGGATGATGAAGCCCCGTAATTTTGATCCTGTAAAAAAATATCCTGTTTATATGTTTGCCTAAAACGGTCCGGGATCAAACGAATGTAACAATGCATGGGAAACATTTGATTTTTGGTGGCACTCGTTATTAAACCAAGATGGTTACATGGTAGTGTGTGTGGATGGTAGAGGAACCTATGGCCGCGGAAGAGAGTTCAAACATAGCACGTATTTGCAACTCGGTAAATTGGAAACAATCGATCAAATAGAAGCCGCTAAATACGTTGGCACTTTACCTTACATTGATAAAAATCGTATCGGTTTCCAAGGTTGGAGTTACGGCGGTTATATGGCATCGCTGCTAATAAGCAAAGGCGCCGATTATTTTAAAGCTGCCATTGCTGTGGCGCCGGTAACCAATTGGAAATTTTACGATAATATTTACACCGAACGTTTTTTACGGAAACCGCAGGATAACACAAGCGGGTACGAAGATAACTCACCGGTAAATTTTACTAAAAAAATTAAAGGTAAATTTTTGTTGATACACGGCAGTGGCGACGATAATGTGCATTACCAAAACTCCATGGAGCTTGCCAACGCAATGGTAAAAAATAATATTCCGTTTGAGTTTATGACCTATCCAAACAAAAATCATGGCATTTATGGCGGTTACACGCGTGTTCATTTATACAACAAAATGCACCAGTTTATTTTAGGAAATCTTTAATGTCAATTTAATTGATGGGAGTAAATGCTTTCCCCGTCTTAATTACTTTTCTTAACCGGCTTAAAAAACGTTATCTTTACCAACTGATGGGGCATTTAGCACCACAAATTTCTTAAAAATATGATGATCAATTCTGAATCGAAAAAAGTTGGTATAGCCTTGCAAGGCGGTGGAGCTCATGGCGCATTTACATGGGGCGTATTAGATCGTTTGCTCGAAGCAGATCATATTATTGCTGAAGCCATGTGTGGCACCAGTGCAGGCGCGGTTAACGCAGTAACTTGTGCTTATGGTTTGCACGTTGGCGGACCAAAAGTTGCCAAACAATTGATGGAGCAACTATGGAAAAAAGTTTCACAATCGGGGAGCTTGTTTAAGCCAAGTGGTTTTGATAAATATTTTAGCGGTGGCGATATGCACAATTCACCCGGGTATATGATGTTTAACAACATGACTCAATATATGTCGCCCTATAATTTTAACCCGTTTAATTATAATCCACTGCGCGACATACTTGCCGATCTCATTGATTTTAAAGAGTTGCAGATGTACAATAAAAAGAAATTGTTTATATGTGCAACCAATGTAAAAACCAATAGGGCAAAAATTTTTAGCAATAAAGAAATTACGGTCGATGCAGTATTAGCTTCAGCGTGTTTGCCTTTTTTGTTTCAGGCAGTTGAAATTGAAGGACAACATTACTGGGATGGTGGCTACATGGGCAATCCGCCAATATTCCCTTTAATTACCAATACAACCTTGCACGATATTGTTTTAATTAAAATTAATTCAGTAAATATTAATTCTGTGCCAACAACTGCACGCGATATTGCCGACAGGGTAAATGAAATTTCCTTTAATAGTAGTTTGATTAACGAAATGAAATTAATCCACTACAGAAATGAATTAATCCGCAATGGAATTTTAAATACGGATGATAAAACAAACCGCGAAATATTTGTCCATACCATTTCCGGCTACGATGCGCTAAGTCAGCTCAGTTACAGCAGTAAAATGAATACCTCGTGGGAATTTTTGCTGAATTTAAAAGAACGCGGACGTCAAACTGCTACAAAATGGTTGGAATCCGATTACAAACAAGTAGGCATAAAATCAACCTTCGACGTTGAAGAACATTTTTTTGATAAAATGTAATTTTATGTTCGCGCATTACCAGTTTTTTTTTAAGAAAAAATTAAGTGCAACTGTATTATGTGTCTGCTCTGTATTATGTTGTTTTACTGGAACGGCTCAAATAGCTTACGTTACAGACAGTAGTTATGTAAACACATTAACAAACGGCAATAAGAATTCATTTGAAAATCCTCGGTATTCGAAAATTGACACATCGCTACAAAATTTTCAGGTATATAATCCGCGGAATACCAGTGGGAATTTAGGGCTTCCATCCGCGCCACTTAATTTAAGTTATCAAAACCGCACTCTCGGATTTAAACTTTACGAGTTACCTTATGCAAATGATATTATTTATGAGAATCAGGTAAAGTTCGTCCAAACCAAAGGGCCGTATGCCGATCTTACTGGCGTGCTTGGGACAAAGAAAGAACAATTTTTTAAAATGTTGTTTTCTCAAACCTTTAAAAATAAATTAAATTTAACGGTGGAGTTTAACCGTTACGGTATGGCCGGTTTTTACCGACGACAACAAAGCTTTGCAAATAATTTTTATATATCATCAAACTACAAATCAAAAAGCGGCCGAAGCGGTTACTACGCGTATTTTTT